>JAEUSS010000197.1 GCA_016788685.1 Prolixibacteraceae bacterium
AATCCTTTGTTCCAAATTTAGTTTAGTTCGATCGGAAAATAGATATTGGTTAAAAGAGAAAAGGTTTCACTATTTTTCTAACGCGATGCTAATATAATAGTTATTTAATAACTCTATTTAAGAATTTTTAAGAATTTATTAATGTTGCGTTGGGGTTTTAAAACTTTGTTTTGTAAGTGTCTGTTTTTTAGTGCATTATTTCTGTGTATATGTTTTATAATATCAAGTTGGTTTTTGACTTCCTGCCGTTCAGGTGAAAGTGGTCACCTTAAACAAGCAAATTCGGCAATCTTAAAATTATGAAACGCATACGTCATGCAATAATATCAAACACATTCTCGTTCCCGGTCATTCATCCGGTTTTATCTCCATAAAAGCATAATAAGATGTTATTGTCTTAAATTGTCGGCCGATTTTTTACCTTTGCGGCAAAAAACAAAGATAAGATGCGTCTGTATAATATTGTTGATAGCAAAGTATTAAAAGAAAATCTGCTGGCAGAGAAGTTCGCAAGGAAAACAATTTCTTTTTACAGGTATTTTATTCTGGAGAATCCTGCCGGATTTCGGGATCAAATTTATCGCGATTGGGCTGATTTGAATTGTTTTGGACGGATTTATGTTGCCCGCGAAGGGATTAATGCACAGATGAGTATCCCTGAATCTAATTTTGAAGTTTTTCTGGAATCATTGGCTAAATATCCGATTTTTGACGGTATTCCAATAAAGTACGCGATTGAAGATAACGGCAAATCGTTTTATAAGCTTACCGTTAAGGTGAGGCCTAAGCTGGTGGCCGACGGTCTGGATGATGATGCATTCGATGTTACCAATGTCGGCAAACATTTGACTGCAGAAGAATTTCATTCTTTGGTTGAATCCGGCGAGCACATTCTGGTTGACATGCGTAATCACTACGAATCGGAGATCGGACATTTCAAGGGGGCGATATGCCCGGAAACGGACACTTTTCGGGAGGAGATTAAAATTGTTACCGAAATGCTGGCAGAACAAAAAGACCGCAAGATTTTGCTATACTGCACCGGAGGAATTCGCTGCGAAAAAGCAAGCGCCTATTTAAAACATCAGGGATTTGCGGATGTGAACCAATTGTACGGCGGAATTCTGGAGTATGCCAGACAAATAAAGCAGTTAAATCTGGAATCTAATTTTATCGGTAAAAATTTCGTTTTTGACGAGCGTCTTGGCGAGTCGGTTAACGGCCAGATCATTTCACACTGTCACCAGTGCGGTAAATTGTGCGATGACCATGTCAATTGTGCTAACGAGCTTTGTCATTTGCTGTTTATTCAATGCCCCGAATGTGCCGCGAAATTCGAAAAGTGCTGTTCTGCAGAGTGTCGTGATGTTAAAAATGCGACAGAGCCGGAAAAACAGCTCTTCAGGCTTAATCAGAACCGGCGGTTTGGGAACAGCAGGCATTTCCGTAAGAGTTTCCGGTTGGCAAAAAAAGTTTAGTTTTGCCGCTCATATAAATACTGTCGCTTTTAAAATTGCAATTTAATATGTCTAATTTCTGGCAATCGCTTCCGAAGCCCATTTTCGCACTTGCACCCATGGAGGATGTGACAGATACAACATTCCGGGAGATTGTTGCAGGACTTTCAGATCCGCGCTATTTGCCTATTCTTTATACTGAATTTACTTCGGTTGACGGTATGAATCATCCGGTTGGAAAGATCAGGGTGGGAGAGCGCTTAATTGTCAGCGAGTCGGAAAGACAATTACTGAAGAAAAAAAATATCCGGCTGATTGCTCAGATTTGGGGAAACAAACCTGAGTTGTTTCATCGGGTAGCACGGGAAATCACTGCAGAGTATGATTTCGATGGGTTGGATATCAATATGGGATGTCCGGTTAAGAATGTGGTTAAAAATGGCTGTTGCTCAGCTCTGATCAATGAGCCGGAGTTGGCCAAGGAAATTATACTTGCAACCAAGGAGGCAACGCATCTGCCGGTTTCTGTAAAAACCAGAACGGGTATTAAAACACACGATACTGAAGTTTGGATTGCCCATTTAATGGAGACCAAACCTGCGGCCGTTATTTTGCACGGAAGAACTCAGAAACAACAGTCGGACGGGTTGGCCGACTGGGCGGAGATTGCCAAAGGTGCACGTATTCGGGATGAGCTTAATCCGGAAACACTGTTTCTGGGCAATGGTGATGTTATGACAGTTGCTCAGGGCGAGGAACTGACAAAAGAATACAGGCTGGACGGAATCATGGTTGGACGGGGAATTTTTCATAATCCCTGGTTCTTTAACCCAACGCATCCAGCTCCACATAAGTCCGAAAAGTTAGAACAGCTCCTGCTTCATACCCGTATTTTCGAACGAAACTGGGGAGGCAAAAAGAACCTCAATATTCTGAAGCGGTTTTATAAAATCTATACCAATGATTTTGTCGGGGCTGCCAAACTACGTGCGGAGCTGATGGAGGCCAGAACATACGACGATGTTTACCGTATCGTTCAGGCTGAAATCGCTATTTAGTTCTGCTCTCCGGAACGAATTTGTTCAGGTTTCTTACCAATTTCATTTTCCCGGAAACTAAATTAGTGCTTGTTTCTTCGGGCAATTTGCGCTTATTTTGGGCTGATTTGCGTGCTGCATTTTAGACTGCACAAAACCTTGGACACTAATCAGTCTTTAAAATAATGAATATTCGAAAATCTTTACGGGCACTTCATCGCGATTTTGGCTATCTGGTTGTCGGAATCACTGTTATTTACACCATTTCAGGCATAGCTATGAATCATCGTTCTGACTGGAATCCGCACTATTCAGTAGTTTCGGAGGAGGTTAACCTTCCGGTGTCAGACCGGATGGATTACTCTGAAGATGAGATCGGTGCTGTGCTAAAGAAATTTAGCTATCCTTCAGTATACAAAAAACACTTCGTAACGAAAGACGAGGAGATAAAAGTGTTTGTAGAAGAAGGAACAGTGGTTTACAACCCCCGGCGGGGAAAAGCAGTGCTTGAGGTATTGAAAAAGCGGCCTGTTTTCTTTCATATTAATAAAATTCATCTGGCAAAGACAGGCGATCTTTGGATCTGGATTTCAGATGTAATGGCTGTTTTTCTTTTGTTCGTTGCTATTTCGGGTTTGTTTTTACTGAAAGGCAAATACGGGATAAAAGGTCGCGGCCTTTGGCTCACTGCTCTTGGTGTAGTTATTCCGCTGGCAATTATGCTGTTCTATTTTTCCTGAATCAAGTAACCTTAAACTAAATACAATGAAAAAAGCGTTGTTGTTACTCTTAAGTGTAGCGTTTTTGTATTCGTGTTCGAATCAATCCAGTCAGAACAAATCGGCAGCTCCGGCGGCATTAACTGTTGATGAGATGCAGGTCCGGGGAAAAGAACTGGTAGGTAAAGAAGTAATTATAAAAGGAACTGTTACTCATGTTTGCAGCCAGAGCGGAGCCCGTTGTTTTGTGATGGGAAGTACTGAAGATGTCAGTATGCGGATTGAAGCCGGAAAAATCGGCTCATTTGCTCAGGAGCAAATGGGCAGCGAAATTGAAGTTCGCGGAATTTTGCAGGAAGTGCAACTGGACGAAGAAGATTTGGCTGAGATGGAAAAATCGGCCGCTGCCGGAGAATCGGCCAACAAAGACCATGCTTTAGGCCACGATACTCCCGATATGCATGCTGTTGACGGCGGAAACCATGATAGCACAAATCAGGTACAAAAGCTTGCTGAAATGAATCAGAAGCTTGCTGAAAGTAAAGAAGGTTACGTTCCGGTTTATTATCTGGAAGCGATAGAGCTCATTCAACCCAAATAGAAGGAAAACACTGATATCTGATCCTGTTAGTCGGCTACTGAGGCTTGACTGACAGGATTCTATTATTTCTTTTTGTCCGGAAGAAAATTCAGCGAAACCGAATTTACGCAATGGCGAATGTTCTTCGGAGTAAATCCTTCGCCAACAAAAACGTGCCCCAGATGGGCTCCGCATTTGGCACAAGTGATTTCGGTCCGGTGCCCGTCGGCATCGGTGGTGCGTTTTATCGCTCCTTTGATTTCATCATCAAAACTTGGCCAGCCGCAGTGAGCATCAAACTTGTCGGTTGAGCGGTAAAGCGGCGCGTTACATTTTTTGCACAGATAGGTTCCGGCTTCATTGTTCTTGTAGTAAATGCCGGTAAAGGGTCTTTCTGTACCTTTATCCTCAATGATGTATTTTTCAAATGCTGTCAATTCGTTGAATTTCATTGTAGTATCTTTCTTTGGTTTGCTTTTGTCCTGTCCGTTGACAATCATGCTCAAAGCAATCAGTATGATTATTCCAACCCTTTTCATCGTTTGTTTTTTGAGGTAATACAATTCAGGCGGTAAGATTGTTTAGTTTATATAATGGTTATTTGGAATTTTCATCAGTCCGTTTTTTATATAACGAGGGCTAAAAGTCGTATCTTTCGGAAAAAATATGAAACGCATTTTTACATATTTTCTACAGGGTTTATTGTTGCTGGGCCCTCTGGTAGTGACTTTTTATTCCGTCTTCCTGATGTTCGATTATGTTGATCGGTTGATTCGGGATCCGCTTAAAGAACATTTTCAGCTTGACTTGCCGGGGATTGGCGTGGTTGTTTTATTTGTCTCTCTCACTTTACTCGGATTGGTCGGGCAGACTATTATCGCCCGTCCGTTCATCGTTTTTATCCGGAGGTTGTTAAAGCGGGCACCTTTGCTGAATGTGATTTATACTTCGCTGAACGACCTGTTTACGGCTTTTGTCGGAAAAGAGAAAAAGTTTAACGTTCCGGTGAGTGTTTGTATGAACCAGGAGAATAATCTGTGGAAACTTGGGTTTGTCACCGAGAAAAACCTGGAGGAGTTTGGGATGCATGATATGGTCGCGGTTTATTTTCCGCATTCTTATAACTTTTCCGGAGAGCTTTACCTTGTTCCGGAGAGCTCGGTCAGGCCAGTTAAATTGAGTCCTTCGGAAGTCATGAAATTTGTTGTTTCAGGAGGAGTAACCAAAGTAAATTAAAAAAAAGACATGTCAACAGAAGTAGTTTTATTGGGTGGTTTTTTATTGTTGATCATTTTAGTTTTGATGATTGACTTGTTGGTTGTAGGGCGTCATTCTCATGTTGTATCAACCAAAGAAGCATTGGGGTGGTCGGCGGTTTGGTTCACCCTTTCTATGGGGTTTTATGTGTTCCTTAAGTTTTTTGGTCACATGCTCCATGGCATTGAAACTCCGGCAGAATTATCGGAGGTGGTGAGCAGGTACGCTCCTGAGATCAAATTAAGGATGACTGATTTTGAAGGGATGTTGCGTGAATACCGGAACCATATGTCGATGAGTTATCTGGCCGGTTATTTTATCGAGCAGACTTTGTCGATCGACAATGTTTTTGTTATGCTGCTGATTCTTCAGGGATTTTCAGTTCCGCAGAAAAACTATAAAACGGTATTGTTCTGGGGAGTTTTAGGTGCCATTGTTTTGAGGTTTATTTTCATTTTTGCAGGTGCTGCACTTATTCAGCGTTTCGATTGGATTTTGTATGTTTTTGGAGCCTTTCTGGTGTTTCAGGGAACTAAAATCCTTGTTAAAAAGGACGATGCCAAGAAAGATCCGCATGATTCTGCAATTGTAAAATTCCTTTCGAGGTACCTTAATATCTCGAAAGAATACCACGGAGATAAATTCGCGTTTAAATTGAAAGGTAAAGTGTTTTTTACTCCACTGATGCTGGTTTTGGTGATGGTTGAGTTTACCGATGTTGTTTTTGCGCTTGACTCAATTCCGGCAGTATTTTCGGTATCTCTCGATCCGTTTGTTGTATTTTTCTCCAATATTTTTGCCATTATCGGACTGCGTTCGCTTTTCTTCCTTTTGGCCAATCTGGTTGACAAGTTCAGGTTCCTTAATATTGGCGTAAGTGTATTGCTTATTTTCGTCGGGCTTAAACTGCTCGCCCATAGCTGGCTGGTCGAAATAGGTTTCAAATCGTCCTATTCGCTGTATTTCATAGCTGCTACTCTGGTCCTGAGTATTGTCTTTTCGGTACTTTTCCCGGAGAAGGGAAAGGCTAAAAAATAGGACCAAGGCAATTCAAAGAACCTCCGGAAGATTAGTTTTCCGGAGGTTTTTTTTTGCCTGCGGAGCGGCGGGTGATTGGACTTTTGTTCTTTCAGGAGATATGAAGAAGCGTTCTGAATTTTTTGTTAACACTCTTTGTTATTGCGGAAAATGCTCATCCGGGATGCCTGTTATTCCTTCCGGATTGACTATATTTGTTTCCGTTTCAAACCTTAGGTTTGATTTGAATTGAAAAATATTATTAACTCATTTACAGTACGATAAGATGTCCAAATTCACTTACCAAAAACCATTCCCTATTAAAAAAGATACCACTGCGTATCGGCTTTTAACTAAAGATTTTGTATCGACCGTTGAGTTTGACGGGCGTAAGATTTTGAAAGTTGCTCCTGAAGGCCTTGAGTTGCTGGCTAGAGAGGCATTTGCTGATGTTTCTTTTTACCTGAGAGCTTCCCATCTCGAAAAACTGGCAAAAATACTGCAGGATCCTGAAGCGACAGACAATGATCGCTTTGTGGCGCATACCATGCTGCTTAATCAGGTGGTATCTGCTGAAGGTGAACTGCCAACCTGCCAGGACACCGGCACGGCCATTGTTATGGGAAAGAAGGGTGAAGATGTTTATACAGGCGTGAATGATGCCGAATTTCTTTCAAAAGGAATTTTCGACACTTATCAGGAGCGCAACCTTCGTTATTCGCAGGTTGTTCCGTTCAATATGTTCGACGAAAAAAATACCGGAAATAACCTTCCGGCACAGATTGATATATATTCAGAAAAAGGGAATGCCTACGAGTTCCTGTTTATAACCAAAGGTGGTGGTTCAGGCAACAAAACCTACCTGTATCAGCAAACCAAGTCGTTACTTACCGAAGAAAACCTGACAAAATTCGTTAAGGAAAAAATTATGGACCTGGGAACTTCGGCTTGTCCTCCATACCATTTGGCTCTTGTCATCGGCGGAACATCAGCCGAAGCAACGTTGGCTACTGTTAAAAAGGCATCTGCCGGATATCTGGATCATTTACCAACCGAGGGAAATGAAGGCGGACAGGCTTTCCGGGATCTGGAATGGGAAGCCAAGATTGAAAAAATTGCGCAGGAATGTGGTCTGGGCGCTCAGTTCGGAGGTAAATACTTTGTTCACGATGTGCGCGTGATTCGTTTGCCTCGTCACGCGGCTTCTTGTCCGGTTGGTTTGGGAGTGAGCTGTTCTGCCGACCGTAACATTAAAGCGAAAATTACTGAAGACGGAATTTTCCTCGAAGAACTGGAGAAGAATCCGGCCCGTTTCCTGCCAGCCGCGGCTCCGCATATGCAACCCGCTGTTGATATTGATCTGGATCAGCCGATGGAAGAGGTTCTGAAAATTTTATCTCAGTATCCGATCAAAACCAGGCTGAACCTTTCCGGAACGCTGATTGTAGCCCGTGATATGGCTCACCTTCGCCTGAAGGAAATGCTGGATGCCGGTCAGCCCATGCCCGAATACCTGAAACGTTATCCGGTTTATTATGCCGGACCTGCCAAAACCCCGAAAGGCATGGCCTCCGGAAGTTTTGGGCCAACAACGGCCGGGCGTATGGATCCGTATGTTGATTTCTTTATGAGCCTGGGCGGTTCGAAAATTATGGTTGCCAAAGGAAACCGTACGCAGCAAGTAACTGATGCCTGCAAGAAATGGGGAGGTTTCTACCTCGGATCTATCGGCGGACCTGCAGCAATTCTGGCAAAACAGAGTATTAAATCAAGCGAAGTGATTGATTTTGAGGAGTTAGGTATGGAGGCTATCCGCAAAATACGCATTGAGAACTTCCCCGCTTTTATTATTGTTGATGATAAAGGAAACGATTTCTTCAAGCAACTGTAACCAGATAAAAGTGTAAAGTAAGAGGCAGAGGTATTTTATTGTTTTGCCCGATATCGGAAAGGCAGGTGATTAGAATTCATCTGCCTTTCTCTTTTATAGGTGGTTAGCGGTCTTTCCGGCTTTTATTGTTGCCTTTTGGCTTGTTTTCCTGAACCGAAGCTCCTTTGGGCTGTTTATCTGCGTGTAAGAAAAAGCCAAAATTTTCAGGATGATTGAAGTTGACAAGAAAAAGGTAACCCGCGAAGGCCTTCGCAATGCATTCAAGTTATATCGCTACATAAAACCTTTCCGGCGCGAGTATTTTATCGGCATGTTTTTTTTGCTCGGATCGAGTGTAGCCAGCCTGGTCTTTCCGAAGCTGCTGGGCGAGCTGGTTAATTCCGGAAACAGAGAGCTGGCGGCTCGCAGTTTAAATCAAATTGCTCTTTTGCTGGGGATTGTGTTGGTTATTCAATCGGTATTCTCCTATTTCCGGATTGTATTGTTTGTGAACGTAACCGAAAAGACATTGGCTTTTCTGCGTCAGGATACCTATAACCACCTCATTAAATTGCCGTTGAAGTTTTTTGATAAACGCAGGGTTGGAGAATTGAACAGCCGTATCTCGGCTGACATTATTTTGCTTCAGGAAACACTGACCACCACTTTGGCCGAGTTTATCCGGCAGATCATCATTATTGTTGGGGGGATAGCATTATTGGCTATAACTTCGCTGAAACTGACTCTTTTTATGCTGGCCGTCTTACCGGGAATCATGATTCTGGCACGTATCTTCGGAAAGTTTATCCGGAAGTTTTCCAAACAGGTTCAGAGTCAGGTGGCCGAGTCGAATACAATTGTTGAAGAGACTTTACAGGGGATTCAGAGCGTAAAATCGTTCACCAACGAATATTTTGAGATTGCCCGTTACCGGAAGAAAACGGAAGAAATTGCAGCAGTTGGGATTAAAAGCGGCCGATACAAGGGGGCGTTTTCTGCATTTATCATTTTTGGTTTATTTGGCGCTTTAGTGGCTGTTATCTGGAAGGGGTCGGCGTTGCTGGCCAGCGGCGAACTGCTTGCCGGCGACTTGTTCTCGTTTGTTATTTATTCGGCTTTTGTGGGCGGTACTATTGGCGGACTGGCATCGGTTTATACCAGTATCCAGAAATTTATTGGCGCTACCGAAGACTTATTTGCCATATTTAACGAGCAGGAAGAGGACATTCAGGATGTTGTTTCTCTTGAAAGCGGGGAGAAGCTTCGGGGCCAGATCGGATTTCAGAATCTCACCTTCGCATACCCGTCTCGCCCTGATGAGAATGTGCTGAAGAATATCGATATCAATATTTCGGCCAACCAGATGGTAGCTTTGGTGGGCGCCAGCGGTGCCGGAAAATCAACTGTCGCATCACTGCTGCTTCGTTTGCACGATCCGGTTTCCGGAGCCATTTTGTTCGACGGGAAGGACAGCCGCGAGTATTCACTTTCGGCGCTTCGAAGCCAGATTGCTCTGGTTCCTCAGGATATTTTCCTCTTCGGAGGAACCATTCGCGAGAACATCGCTTACGGCAAACCCAATGCGACCGACGAGGAAATTACGGAAGCAGCACAAAAAGCCAATGCGATGGAGTTTATCAGTCGTTTCCCGGAGCAGATGGATACGCTGGTCGGAGAACGGGGAACACAACTTTCGGGCGGACAGCGGCAACGAATTGCCATTGCCCGTGCGGTGCTGAAAAATCCTAAAATACTGATTCTTGACGAGGCTACTTCGTCGCTCGACTCGGAGTCGGAACGCCTTGTTCAGGAAGCGCTCGAGCGCCTGATGGCCGGACGTACATCGGTGGTAATCGCTCACCGCTTGTCAACTGTTCGTAAAGCTGATCAGATTTTAGTACTCGATCAGGGAAAATTGATTGAAACCGGGACACACGAAGAATTGATTCAGGTGCCCAATGGTATTTACCGTAACCTGAGTGATTTACAGTTTAATTTACACTGACCGGCTGAACTGAATCAAAACGATTGCAAGGTTAGCCCTGTTATCTGAGGAAAACTTTACGTAGCTTTGAAACACGGAGCTTTTGTGCCCGTTTTAAGGCGTTAATCTGTGATAAAAGAGCGATTATGAATCTACCTAACCTGCAAAATAACAACATCGAATTTTTTTTGAACAAGGAAGATATTGTTCGCGAAACGGCTGCGCAAATCATGAAAGATTTTGGCATGTTTGGCATTGAAATCACTTTCTCAGGAAATGTCGAAAATGCGTATCACGAGCTGCACGAGCAGTTGATCAATCAGATTTCTGTAAGTCTTGAGCGGGATTACAGCCGTTTGATGGCCGTTTTGTATCAGGTTGACATTACTGAACGCGAGATTGCAAAAGCACACACCGAATTGCCGCATTACAATGATCTGGAAGTGTTGGCGCATCAGGTCATCTTTCGCGATCTGAAAAAAGTACTGTTCCGGAGGTATTATAAAACGCAGTCGGAATAGACCGGTTGCTGAGGTTTGTTTTAGTTGATTTTGGGTAATCTGTTTATTGTTAGTTTTTTATATCTTTTTTGCAAACGCAAAAATGTGCCCGTCGGGGTCAGCGAAGTAGCAGGCCGTGTCACCCCAGTTTCGCTCGTCAATAGGGCTGATTAATTTTGCCCCGTTTTTTACCGCGTTGTCAAACTCAAGCTGGATATCGTCCACGTAAAAGTAAAGTTCGCACCTTGGAATTCCGTTGCCGGAATCCGGATTTAGTATTTTATTTCCCAGGATTTGGGTGATTCCTCTGTTTGGCATCAGGCCAATCCTGCAATTGTCATTCAGTATAAACTCTGTCATTCCCGGAACATCCAGATCTGCTGGTTGGCGGAATATACCTTGATAGAAATTACGGCTTAACTCCTGATCGTTGACAAACAAAATTGTATGGAGACGTTTTATATGTTCTATCATATGATTAGTATAGTTTAAGTTTTTGGGTACAAAGGTTATATTAGCTGTACAAGTACCTTTTGATTTTTTGTGTTGCTGTTTTTTGAAAAGGTTCGGCCTGAACCTGGATGAGCTGCACCTGAGAAAACTTATTCACATTTTGATTCACATAGGTCTGAAGTTCCTTCAACAGTTCATTCATCTTTTCTTCCGCCCGTTTTGATCCTTTTTCTATCATTTCGGTATATTCAGCTTTCAGTTCTTCCAGATTAAAATGCACTAACGCTACAATCTTTCCTTTTTGCTGCACGACCAGCGATTCCAGTACGTTAGGGTAATTATTGATTACTGTTTCAATCTCTTCCGGATAAATATTTTCGCCACTGGCCCCGATGAGCACATTTTTTAAACGGCCACGGATAAACAGAAAACCATCGTTATCGAATTTGCCCAGATCTCCGGTTTTGAACCAGCCTTCCGGAGTAATCACTTGCGCTGTCAGCG
>JAEUSS010000406.1 GCA_016788685.1 Prolixibacteraceae bacterium
ATTTTTGCAGGAGTTTTTTACAAAATGATAATATTTTAGCTAGCATATGTTTGAGAATCTGAACGAAAAACTGGAACGGTCGTTTAAACTTCTGAAAGGTCAGGGGAAAATTACCGAAATAAATGTTGCCGAAACTTTAAAAGAAGTACGTCGTGCTTTACTTGATGCGGACGTAAACTTTAAAATTGCCAAATCCTTCACGGAAAATGTCAGGAAAAAAGCTCTTGGCTTGGATGTGTTAAATGCAGTGAAACCCAGTCAGCTGATGGTTAAAATCGTTCATGACGAACTGGCGGAGCTGATGGGCGGGAAATTTGTTGACATCAATTTAAAAGGAAGTCCTGCTGTTATACTTATTGCCGGTCTTCAGGGATCGGGTAAAACAACTTTCTCCGGCAAGCTGGCCAAATTGCTGAAAAGCAAAAAAGGCAAACATCCCTTGCTTGTCGCTTGCGACGTATACCGTCCGGCAGCTATTGAGCAGCTGAAGGTGCTCGGGCAGCAAATTAATGTTCCGGTATACACCGAAGACGGGAACCGGAATCCGGTTAAAATTGCTTTGGAAGCCATTCGTCAGGCAAAAACACAAGGAAATGATGTCGTGATTATCGATACCGCTGGCCGACTGGCTATCGACCAGGAGATGATGAACGAAATCAGCGCGGTGAAAGATGCTGTGAAACCTCAGGAAATTCTTTTCGTGGTGGACGCCATGACTGGTCAGGATGCCGTCAATACAGCCAAAGAATTTAATGACAGACTGGACTTTGACGGAGTGGTATTGACCAAATTGGACGGAGATACTCGTGGCGGGGCCGCGCTTTCAATCCGTTCGGTTGTCGACAAACCTATCAAATATGTCGGAACTGGCGAAAAACTTGAAGCGCTCGATAATTTTCACCCCGAACGTATGGCCGACCGTATTTTGGGTATGGGTGACATTGTTTCACTGGTCGAGAAAGCTCAGGAACAATTTGATGAAGCCGAAGCAAGGAAACTACAGCAAAAACTGGCAAAAAACCAGTTCAGTTTTACCGATTTCCTGAAGCAGATTCAGCAGATCAAAAAAATGGGTAACCTGAAAGATTTGGCCGGGATGATTCCTGGCATGGGAAAAGCGTTGAAAGATGTGGAGATCGAAGATGATGCATTTAAGCACATTGAAGCAATTATTTATTCGATGACCGTGGCTGAACGGGAAGACCCCAGTTTGTTAAACGGTTCGCGCCGGAAACGAATTGCCGATGGCTCCGGGACAAATATCCAGGAGGTAAACAGGCTGATCAAGCAATTTACCGAGACCCGCAAAATGATGCGCATTGTTTCTCAGGGCAAAAACCTGAACCGAATGATGGGAAACGCAGGGCCTAAAAGATAATTGAATAAACCTTTACCTATGATTTTAATTGACGGAAAAAAAACAGCTGACGAAATTAAGCGCGAAATCGCAGAAGATGTAAAACAGATCGTAGCATCGGGTAAAAGAGCTCCTCATTTGGCTGCTGTTTTGGTTGGCCATGATGGTGGCAGTGAAACGTATGTGGCCTTTAAAATAAAAGACTGTGAAGAAGTTGGTTTCCGCTCTTCGCTTATTCGTTTTGAAGACGATGTAACAGAAGAAGAATTGCTTGCTAAAGTTGACGAATTGAACAAAGATGCTGATCTGGATGGCTTCATCGTACAACTGCCGCTGCCCAAACATATTTCGGAGCAAAAAATAATTGAAGCCATTGATGCCCGCAAAGATGTGGACGGATTTCATCCTGAAAATGTCGGCCGGTTAGTTTTAGGTATGCCTGCCTTTTTATCAGCTACGCCATATGGGATTGTCGAGTTGTTGAAGAGATATCAGATTCCCACTTCAGGGAAAAATTGTGTGATTGTCGGGCGGAGCAACATTGTCGGTCGGCCGCTAAGCATTCTGATGTCTCAAAAGGCTGTAAATGCAACGGTAACAGTAGCTCACAGTCAGACTAAAGATCTCGAAAAGGTTTGTGCTGAAGCCGACATCTTAATTGCGGCGCTAGGCTCACCTGAGTTTATTAAAGCTAGTATGGTCAAAGAAGGAGCTGTGGTTATTGATGTTGGAACCACGAGGGTAGAAGCTCCGGAAACCAAGTCGGGCTGGCGGCTGAAGGGCGATGTCAAATTTGATGAAGTTGCTCCCAAGTGCTCTTATATAACTCCTGTTCCCGGAGGGGTCGGCCCGATGACAAGAGTTTCACTGCTCCTTAATACCCTGCTTGCAGCAAAAAAAATGGTGTAATAATTCATAGTTATGAAAAAAAGGGTGCTTTTTAGCACCTTTTTTTCTTTGTGTTTGTTTATATTTAAATTCAAAAAAATAGTTTATGAAAATGAATTTAAGACAAAATCTTGTAAAAGCAGGCTTCCTATCGTTAATCATTTTAGTTCAGGCATGTAGTACAGTACCATTAGTTGGACGAAAACAGGTAAGTCTTTTACCCGAGTCAAATATGGTTGAAATGAGTTTAACCAGTTACAGTCAGTTTCTTAAAGAGAATAAGCTGTCGGCCAATAAAGAGCAAACGGATGTTGTTAAACGTGTTGGTGCCCGAATGGCAGCGGCCGTTGAAAAGTACCTTAAGGACAACGGATATCAGGATCGTGTTGCCGATTTTAAATGGGAATTTAACCTGGTTGATAACAAGGAGCCTAACGCCTGGTGTATGCCCGGCGGGAAAGTTGTTTTCTATACCGGAATTTTGCCTTTAACAAAGAATGACGCAGGTGTTGCAGTTGTTATGGGGCACGAAATTGCGCATGCAGTGGCTCGTCATGGTAACGAACGAATGAGTCAGCAAATGTTGGTTCAGTTTGGCGGAATTGCCCTGTCTGAAGCGATTAAAACCAAGCCGGAAGAAACTCAGGCTTTGTTTCAGTCGGCTTACGGCTTGGGAACGCAGTACGGTGTGATGCTGCCATATTCTCGTCAACACGAATACGAAGGGGATAAACTGGGGCTGATTTTTATGGCAATTGCAGGTTATAATCCCAATGAGGCAGTCGGGTTCTGGGAACGAATGGCTGCAAATTCTGCGGGTAAAACCCCTGAGTTTTTGAGCACGCATCCGGTTGAACAAAACCGGATTGAGGCCATCAAGAGCTTTTTGCCTGAGGCCATGAAATATTATACGGGAAAGTAATCCGGGGAAGGCTCATGTTAACTTAATTCAGCTCTTTCCCGGGGCTATAATGCTTCACACTTAACTGTTTAATTGTTATGAGTTGAAGATTGTGAGGGCGTTAAACTATTCTTTTGTTTTTTATGTTCGGGTGTTTGTTAACATTTTTCAATAATTTTCATTTTTTTTATTTATTTTTGATCGAATAAGAATGGAATACACTTAAAAAGAGCAAGATGGAAGATTTTGAAAAAAATGAGGACGGTTTGGAGAATGACAGCAAGTTCAGAGAAGAAATCTATTCAGTATCTGTTAGAGCTGGAAAAAGGACCTATTTTTTCGATGTGAAATCAACGAGAAGAGACGAGTTTTATCTGACTATTACCGAAAGTAAGAAACGATTTGAACAGGATGGAAACTTTCATTTCGAAAAACACAAAATTTTTCTTTACAGGGAAGATTTTGAAAAATTTGTTGACGGATTACAGGAAGTAATCACATATATCGATCAGAATCAGCAGGATGAGTATGTCAGCCAGCCTGAGTTTGATGATACAAAAGTTTCTGAAGAAAAGGTGCTTGAAGAAGTTAGTTTTTCTAAAGATTATACCAAGTTAGAATTTGATGATTTAAATTCCTGATTAAAAATACACCGCTCAATCTTTCCTGAAGGAGACATGAATAGCTATTTTTGTTTCCATAATCTTTTGTGCAAGATCAAGAGAATTAATTTATTTCACTGCCAATTCTTATCGCTCTATAAGTAAAATAACCGGATTATTCAATCCGGTTATTTTTTTACCCGTTATAAGATCCGATAAATGCTATCCGGAGGATAAGGTCATAGCTGTATTCAGCTAAACTCCGGAAGTTTATGGGCATAATGATATTGTTTTCAGTCGAGAGAACTTGTTCGTGATCCGGTTAAAGTCTTTGCAGCAACCATCCCCAATACTCGATATAATTGTTTTTCGTTTGTCAAACAGGCAGAAAAGAATGGATATTTATCAATTATATCAGAGCATCAGCGTAGTGAAACAAATCTTGGGTTTATAAAAATAGAAAAAGGATTATCAGAGCCTGATAATCCTTTGTTCC
>JAEUSS010000315.1 GCA_016788685.1 Prolixibacteraceae bacterium
TAATTGTATTGATCCTGCCCGGATTAGTCCAAACCAGTTTATACCTCCGGTGGTAATAACCGGTTTGACTGTTAACCATCAGCCTGTTACGCCCCTTTCGCACCCGGAAATTACCAGTCTTCAGGTTAGCGAATCCAAAGAATTGAGGCTCAGGCACGATCAGACTATTTTTACATTTGAGTTTACCGCACTGAATTATATTCTTCCGGGGAAAAACCAGTACCGCTATAAGTTGGAAGGTTATGACGAAGATTGGGTCGAGGCCGGAAGTCAGCGTACAGCTTCATACACCAACATCAACCCGGGAACCTATACATTTATGGTTCAGGGGTCGAACAACGACCGCGTTTGGAATGAGTACCCTACCTCTTTAAAAATAGTTGTCTTGCCTCCGTTCTGGCTGACCTGGTGGTTTAAGCTTTTGATTGTCCTTTCCGTTTTACTGGCCATATACCTTGTTTTTTATTTCAGGCTGAAAACGATTAAGCAGGAACGGGCCCGTTTGGAAAGATTGGTAGCCGAGAAAACTGCCACTCTTTCGGAGCAAAATATCCGCATTGAGCAGCAAAATAGTGAGCTGGTCAGTATTAATCAAGAGATAATCAGCCGCAACGAAAAAATTGAACAGAAGAACAGGAAACTGAAAGAGCAGAATGAGCAAATCGTAAAACAACGCGATAATCTGCTGGCCCTTGCCGAACAGGTACAAGAAGCCAATCAGGCCAAAATCAATTTTTTCACTACTATTTCACACGAATTCCGCACTCCGCTAACCCTTATTATTGGTCCGCTAAAGGAGCTGATCACCCGTATTGACGAGTTGAACAGGCACGAGTTGCAGCGAAAATTTAAAATTATTTATGGTAATGCATCCAAGTTGCTCTTACTCGTCAACGAGCTGCTCGATTTTAGAAAGGCAGATACGGATAAGGCAGGATTGATACGTACTTCCCTTGATTTAGTCCCGTTTATCCAACAGATTGCTTTTCTGTTCAACGATATCGCACAACGAAAAAAGATCAACTTCCGTTTTGTCTCTACACAAAAAGCGCTGAAAGTATCGGTTGATGCGGAGAAGTTGGAGAAGATCGTTTTTAATCTTATTTCCAACGCCTTTAAATTTACTCCTGATCAGGGTGAAATAACGGTTGGTATCGACCGGATAGGGGGTGCTGATGAAAATGAACAATTCCGGATAACGGTTTCCGATAGCGGACAAGGTATTCCGGAAGATCAGATTTCATACATTTTCGATACCTTTTATCAGGCCGACCATTCGCAGAGTTTGCAGCAATCGGGAAGTGGACTTGGTCTGGCCTTGGTTAAGAAATACGTGGAATTGCATGGCGGGACGGTTGATGTCATCAGTAAATCTGGCAAGGGTACCGTATTTATTTTAACAGTTCCGGTTGTGGCAGCCGAAAATGAGCCAGATAGCAATGACACCAACTTGTCCAATAAGGAGATTCTGATTGCGAGTATCAACGATTACTCGCCTGTTTTGCTGCGCGATGTCAGGGCAGGAGAAGGGCAGAGCTTACCACGCTTGCTTTTGGTTGAAGATGATAATAATTTAAGAGCTTACCTGAAGGAAATACTTTCGGGCAATTATCGCGTTGACGAAGCCTCAGATGCTGAATCCGGGGTGAAACTGGCGGACTCCAAACACCCCGACCTGATTATTTGCGATGTGATGTTACCCGATTTCAGCGGCTTCGAATTTTGCCGAAAAGTGAAAGATGAGTTTAAAACCAGTCACATTCCGGTGGTTTTGCTTACTGCGCTGGCCGATTTGCCAAACCAGATGAGTGGATTAAAATCGGGCGCCGATGCATACATTACCAAACCGTTCGACTTGCAGTACTTGTACCTGACGATCGAAAACCTGATTAATCAGCGGCGAAAACTGCAGGCTAAATTTTACCACGGAACCAAACTCGAAAGTGACGAATATGCGCACAATCAGGAGGACCGGGTATTTTTGGACAAGGTTATTGGAGAAATTGAGAAACACATTGCCGATACATCATTTGATGTGGAAACTTTATGTCGCGTGATTAATTTGAGCCAGCCGCAAACCTACCGAAAAATAAAGGCGTTGACAGATCTTTCTATCTCCGAATTTATACGCAACATCAGGCTCAAAAAGGCAGCGCAATTGCTGGCTGCCGGAAGCAAGACCATTAGTGAGGTAGCATACGAAGTGGGGTTCAGCGACCCCAATTATTTCTCGAAATGCTTTGTGAAAGTTTACGGGCAAACACCAAGTGAATTTGTGAAAATGTCGAACTGATCCTTATTACCATTAATTACCCCGGACACCCCGGGCAAAACAGGCTGGTTTAATGGTCGGGTATTGTATTCTTAAAAATAGTTAATCCCAAATTACACATTAGTGAGTTTATAATGTGTGATTTGGGATTAGCAATTCAATACCCGCGACTGATTTCTTTGTATTAATCTGTCAATGTGGTCAAATCAATTTTGGGCTGTGGAAGGTTCATCGCTTTTATTTCCGCTTTACATTCATCAACCATTTTTTGGGTCATCGAGTAGTGATAATTTCCATAATCATTGTATTTAAGTTCGCCAACCCAAAAGAAACCGTACCGGTCAAAGAAATCTGTCAGATCCGTTTTTCCGGCTACGCAAGCCTGCTTGACAAAGTTCAGCTGATACTCGGCCGGATTCTTTCCTCCCCGATCTCCCCAGTCATTGCCGTTCCGACGGGAACTTCTGTTGTCTTTGCCTGTTGGAGTGTTCAGGTCTTCAGCAGCTTGCAGACGAAAAACCTCATGCAGGCGGGCATAAAAATCGGGCATGTTACCTGCCCCGCCAAAATAGAGTTGAAGTTGCCAGAACGGCACTAATCGGTCGAACACATTTCTGGCTTGTAAATAGCTGATTTTCTGATTGACAATCGTATCGATGGCTGATTTGTAATTATTCTGTTCACTTAAACGACTTTTGTTCCCAAAAGAGGTGGTGACATACAGCGTCACAATGTTGTTGCTCACTTCGCCCAAACCGCCCCAGTTAAGGTATGGACGAAGTTGATGCACGTGCCCCACTTCGTGATTAAAGCCCCAGCAGGGATCTCCTTTAATTACACGATCCGGATTGAC
>JAEUSS010000412.1 GCA_016788685.1 Prolixibacteraceae bacterium
GATATTAATTGGCTTTTATAACTCTTCCTGAATGAAAGATCGCAGCATAACCATCTGGTTGGTGTAGTACTTCCACAGCTTTCCTGATATCAGCATCATCGCGCAAGGCCGCTTTAATCGCACCTTTCTGATAATAGTACCTCGAAACAATCTCGTCAGTCAATAACTCTGATATCTCTTTTTTGAAATGATCCATGTCCTGGTCCAGGTTATGGCCGAGCTTTTCTTTTAGTTTTTCAAATTCGGCTTTCGAAATGTCATAATACTTTTCCCGTTTGGCCACATCAATCAGTTTGTCAAGTTCTGCTTCGGTCTTCGACTCGTATTTAAAGTCTTTGTTTTTAGCATACTGAACGAAGTCGGCATAAATTTCCGGAGAAATGGTAAACTCTTCCGGAGCTGCAATCTTCTCGGTTTTACTGTTGAAATAAGTTGCAAAATCAAAGATTACCGACTGTGCCACCAGATTTATGGAGAGGTTACTCAGAGTTTCATCTTCAACCAACAGGTCGGGGGCTACCCCTCCGCCGTCAAAAACGATACGGCCTTTTTTTGTGGTGTATTTGGATATCAACGAGTCGGGAATGATTCCTACACTTCCGTCTTCGTTCCTGTGTGTGTAGTCAAGCGCCTGAATACAACGTCCGCTGGGGATGTAATATTTGGCGGTAGTTATTTTGAGTTTGGCATTGTAGCTCAGGTCGCGGGTGGTTTGTACCAGGCCTTTCCCGAAGGTGCGGGTCCCGATGATCATTCCGCGGTCGAGATCCTGAATTGCTCCTGCAACAATTTCGGAGGCCGAAGCTGATCCGCGGTTGACCAGAACGGCAACAGGCATTACCGTATCAACCGGATTTTCCGTTGCAGTATATACTTTGTCCCATTGTTTTACTTTTCCGCGGGTACTGACAATCTCCTGACCTTTTGGAATGAACAGATTGGCAATTCTTACGGCCTCCATGAGCAGACCTCCGGGATTGGAGCGTAAATCGAGCACCAGCGCTTTGGCACCTTCTTTTTCTTTCAGCTCGATTAAGGCCGTTTTGACCCGCTCTGTGCAGTCGACAGTAAAATTAGCTAAGCGGATGTAGCCAGTTTCTTTGTCAAGCATTCCGTAGTAAGGAACGGGGTCAATTTGTATCTTTTCGCGCACAACCTCAATATCCATAGGTTTTTTCTGGCCATAGCGCTGTATCTTCACTAAAACCGGTTTGCTTGCCGGTCCTTTGAGCAGGCTGCTGACATCTTCAGTCGAAAGTTTTTCGGTTGATTTGCCTGCTACTTCAAGCAGGACGTCGCCCGCTTTCAAGCCGCTTTTTTGTGCCGGGAATCCTTCGTAAGGTTCAGCAATTACGATCTGGCCGTTTTGTTTGCTGATCAGCGCGCCGATTCCTGCATATTCTCCGGTAGTCATAAACTTGAAATCTTCCACATCGTCTTCCGGAATATAGTTGGTATACGGGTCGAGCGATTCGAGCATCTTGTCGATGCTGGTTTTCACGAGCTTATTCGGATCAATGTCATCGACATAAAATAAGTTCAGTTCCCGGAAAAGCGTGTAATAAATATCGAGATTCTTGGCTATCTGGAAGTTTTTGTCGTCCTGCTTAAAGCTGTAAAAGCTGATGGCAAAAACAAAAATCCCGACAATAATAATCCCTGCTTTTTTTGTTTTTGAAAATTTCATTTCTAAGGTGTTGTTAATTAATGTCTGTCCGAACGAGAGATGTCACAATTGAAGTTTATCTCCGGAAGGGAGTTGGTGGTTATTGCCTTCAATTGTTTCATGGCTCTTGTTTCGTGAATAGGAAACAAAAATAGTAAAAGCTTTGTTTTTATTGGCTTGCCTTTCAGCTTTAAACGTTAATTATTCTTAAGTCCTGAAGCTGGCTTGGTTTTTACCCCTGATTATCGGGGAGAAAATTTGGAGGAAACAAAAATGCCGGGCTGAAGCAATTGAAACAGATTACTCCTGCCCGGCGTTTTCACGCAAGCCGTTGCCTGATTGTACCGATCCGGCTATTTGGTTGTCCGGGTCCAGTTGGTCGATTTCCCGAGCCATTTGATA
>JAEUSS010000414.1 GCA_016788685.1 Prolixibacteraceae bacterium
GGGTGATCGGAACAGGCTGGTTGCTTTCGTCGGCAAGCTTAAAATTTGAGGAGTGGACAGATATCGGGTCAATGGGTTTGTTAAAGGCAAGGTTGAGAGTATTGGAGTTGATGAGCGTAAGTTTTTGAATAAAAAGCTCCGATGGCAGTTGCGTAACCGATATGTCGTCGATCCACAGTTGTCCTGCACGGGTTGTGGTGTAATTGAAATAAATACCGATGTTTTTGAATGGCGGAGAGCTTGAATCATTCCCCGAAAAACTCTTGCTGTTGGTGTCTCCCGACTTTTGGTAAGTGAGTGTCCATGCTCCGCGAACTGTTCGTTTGGCCGTGATCGTTGCCAGAGTAGACGCGTTCCAGTCCAGGTCAGTTTGAATGATAAGGCTGTCGGCTTTTCCTTTTTTGATTCGCCACAGTTCCAGTAAATCCGCGCTCCCGGAAAGGTTTACGCCTACTGCCCAACCGTTAATCAGGTCGGTTCGGATGGTGTCGGCGCTCAGATAAAACCAGAAACGATTGGATGATGACGGGTCCCAGTTGCCGTTTTTCAGTTTGAACGACCATTCGGTGTCGTAGCTGCTCCAGTCATTTTTGGCCGTATGAAATATTGAATTTGAGCTGCTTGTTGCTTTTGGGGCATGTTTCAGCGAGTACTCTCCCGAAATTTTACCGGTGCCCGAAACTTCCCAATTTTCTGATTGTTTCCATCCGGAGAGCGTGGCGCTTTCAAAATCATCCCGAAAAATCGGTGTGATATCGTCATTTTCGGATAAGGTTTCTATTTTTGTGAGAAATTTTATGCCCGAAGTATTTTGGCCTGAAGATACATTGCTTACAATTGTTAAAAAATAGACAAGAATAATTGTGAAAATAAAAATTAATTTGGCCATTTTTGTATAAATTAAAAGTGAAGCGTTATTTTTGAGCCGAAATACGGCTTGACGAACTGGCAAAATCAGATCAATTTAACAAAAATTGACCAAATTGCCAAATGAGATTATAAACAGAAGATTAGATAATAAATAAAAACAATTCGCTATGAAAGTTGCAGTAGTAGGTGCAAGTGGTGCGGTAGGTCAGGAATTCCTGGAAGTTTTGGCTGAACGGAATTTTCCGCTCGATGAACTGGTGTTATTCGGATCGGCCCGTTCAGCAGGTAACGAGTATGAGTTTAAAGGGAAAAAACTGGTTGTTAAAGAGCTGAAGCATAACGACGATTTCAAGGATATTGATATTGCTTTAACATCAGCAGGAGCTTCTATTTCAAAAGAGTTTGCTGATACCATTACAAAATACGGAGCGATCATGATCGATAATTCGAGTGCATTCCGTTATGATGCTGATGTGCCGTTGGTTGTTCCTGAAGTAAATGCCGAGGATTCGCGGATCCGTCCGCGCAATATCATTGCCAATCCAAACTGTTCAACCATTCAGATGGTTGTGGCCCTGAAACCAGTTAACGATCTGTCGAAAATTGTTCGTGTTCATGTGGCTACTTATCAGGCAGCAAGTGGTGCCGGCGCTCAGGGAATTGCAGAGCTGGAAACTCAGATCCAGCAAGTTGCTTCCGGAGAAGAACCTACAATCAGTAAATTCCCCTACCAGTTGGCAATGAATATCATTCCTCAGATAGATGTTTTCCTCGAAAATGACTATACCAAAGAGGAAATGAAGATGAACTGGGAAACTAAAAAAATTATGCATACCGATGCCGAAGTGAGTGCTACCTGTATCCGGATTCCGGTTGCCCGGGCTCATTCCGAAGCGATTTGGGTTGAAACTGAAGAGGCTCTGGATATTGAGGCTGTAAAAGCTGCAATGGAAAAGCTGGAAGGTTTGACTGTACTTGATGTTCCGGCAGAAAAGAAATACCCGATGCCTTTGTTTGTTTCGGGAAAAGACGACGTGTATGTAGGACGTATCCGGAAAGATGTCTCCAATCCGAAAGGACTGACTTTCTGGTGCGTGGGTGACCAGATTAAAAAAGGTGCTGCCTTGAATGCTGTTCAGATAGCCGAGTGGCTGATTAAAAATGGCGAGGTCAAATAAATTTACATCATATAACAAGAAGAGACGGTCCATGGACCGGCTCTTCTTGTTCTGGCGTGTTTTATGCTTGCGGTTCGATGTTGACAGTCCAGTTTGAATCGTACAAAAAGTCGTTGTACGGGAAACGGGTGATGTGGATTTTCTTGACTTCTTCGTATAACGTTCGTTTCAAATCTTCAATGTTTTGTTTTTTAAGTGCCGATACGAACAACGAAGGTGTATTGTTTTTTGCCATCCAGCTGCTTTCCCATTCTTCAAGCGAGATGTTGCTTTTATTCCGTGGGCTTAAGTCGTCTTCTTGCTTTTGGACAAAAGAAAAAGCGTCAATTTTATTAAAAACATAGATCACAGGTTTGTCGCCGGCTTTGATTTCATTCAAGGTGCGGTTTACGACCTCAATTTGCTCTTCAAACCCGGGGTGTGAAATGTCGACAACATGCATCAGGATATCCGATTCGCGGACTTCGTCAAGTGTCGATTTAAATGATTCAACCAGGCCATGAGGTAGTTTCCGGATAAATCCGACCGTATCAGCCAACAGAAACGGCAAATTCCCGACAACCATTTTGCGAACAGTTGTGTCAAGGGTTGCAAAAAGCTTGTTTTCGGCAAAAACATCCGATTTACTCAACAGGTTCATCATCGTTGATTTTCCGACGTTGGTATATCCAACCAATGCAACACGTACAAGTTTTCCTCTGTTTTTGCGTTGGGTTGCTTTTTGTTTGTCGATTTTGATGAGTTGTTCTTTGAGCCGGGCAATTTTGTCGAGGATGATACGGCGGTCGGTTTCAATCTGGGATTCGCCAGGTCCGCGCATCCCGATACCTCCGCGTTGTCGTTCAAGGTGGGTCCATAGCCGGGTCAGGCGGGGCAGCATGTATTGATATTGAGCCAGTTCAACCTGCGTCTTGGCGTGGGCTGTTTGTGCTCTTTTAGCAAAAATGTCCAGAATCAGGAATGTTCGGTCAACGATTTTACATTCCAACGCCTTTTCGATGTTCCGGAGTTGGGTAGGACTGAGGTCATCGTCGAAGATGACAGTACCGACGTCATGGGATTGGATGTATTCTCTAATCTCCTGAAGTTTTCCGGTTCCAACAAAAGTGGCATGGTTGGGGATGTCCAGCCGCTGCAGAAAGTGTTTTTTCACCTCGGCACCAGCTGTGTCGGCCAAGAATTCCAACTCTTCCAAATATTCTTTAGCCTGGGTTTCGTCCTGGTCTTGAGTGATCAGGCCAACCAAAACAGCTGTTTCTGTAACAGGTGAATTTTCAATCATATAGTTGATGCTTACTAATAAAAAATCCCGGTTCCGTAGAAACAGAACCAGGAAGTCTTATGAATTTTAAAATTCTTTCTTATTGAAGTACAAAGTTAATTGGTACGGTATAAGAAACACGTACAGGTTTTCCTCCCTGTTTTCCTGGTTTCCATTTTGGTAAACTCATAACCACGCGCAATGCTTCTTTATCAAGTGAGGGGTCAACTCCACGGGCGATTTTAGCTCCGGTCACTGAACCGTCTTTATTTACCACAAAGTTAACGAACACTTTTCCCTGAATACCGTTTTCCTGAGCAATTACAGGATATTTAATTGCCTGGGCAATGAATTTGCGAAGAGCTAACTGTCCTCCCGGGAAGTCAGGCATTTCTTCTACAATAAAGAACACAGGAGCATCTTCAGCTTCCTCTTCTTTTTTTGTACTAACCTGCATGACAGCGGTGATGGCCGTTTTGTCGTTTGCTTCCGAGTCTTCAATTTCCAATTCGTCCTGAATCTCTGTATTGTCATCAACGATCACCAACATGTCAACCACTTTGGGAGGTGGCGGTGGTGGTGGTGGTTTAATTTCATCCTGGCGAGTTACTGGAATAATCTCTTCTTCAACGGTCTGAGTTGCAACAGCTCCAAGAGATCCAGTTTGTTCTACTTTACTGGTTGCTTCGAAACTGTACAGACTGATCGCAAGAGCTACCACCAACCCTAGCTGAACAAAAATATTCCTTTTGTTCTCGAGATCCGCTTTGGGTGATTTCTTGAGTTCCATAATTTAGTGATATTAGTTTATTTCTTTAAAGAAACACGTTTTGTATTGAGGGGCTAAAGATAAAAAATAATATTCAATTGCAATAACCGTGTTATCTGAATTTAAACATTTCCTGAAAAATGGAATTGAGATTCAGTAGGTTCATGTTTTTCAGACTGTTATTCTCTTTGAAGACTAATTTTTAGATGTTCCGTTTTTTATCTTTATCTCTCTTGTTAGCTGCACCGGACACGGATGTAATCCAATTTCCTGAATCTCAATCTGAAGCAGATTGAATATGAACACGGTTCATGAGCGATAAGGAATTAGCTTTCACTTCTGTTTAAACAAAAATCAGACCAGAATTTCTATGTAGTGTTTGGTCGGGAGGGGCGGGTTTTGCGTAACAGATCTGTATTTGCCGATAGAATATGATCGGCGGATTCGGAGAGATTATCTATGTGTTTAATAATGAATCCGGATGACATGGAAAAAGCGAACTCTCCGGGAACGAAGGGTTCGCTGCGTATCACTATAAGTTTCTGAAAATAAGAGCAGATTAGTTTGCCAGTAACTTGTCTTTGATTTTGTCCTCAAAAGCCGATAGTGCTGCTTTTGAGCCTTCGCCCATTGCAATGACAATTTGCTTGTAAGGAACGACAGAAACATCTCCGGCCGCATATACTCCCACTAGGTTTGTCCGGCAGTGGGCATCGACAATGATCTCGCCAGTTTTGTTGACTTCAACCAGTTCTTTGAAAACCTGACTGTTGGCAGTTAGTCCGATTTGAACAAATACTCCGTCCAGGTCCAGTTGTTGAGTTGTTGAGTTGTTCCGGTTGCGGAGTTGCAATGATGTAACTTTTGTTCCGTCTCCGTCAATACTGAGTGTTTCGACACCGGTCAATATTTTCACATTGGGTAATGCGGCGATCTTATTTTGTAATATCTGATCCCCTTTTAGTTCATTCATGTATTCCAGAACGGTAACTTCGGACGCAATTCCCGACAGATCGATGGCAGCTTCAAGTCCCGAGTTTCCTCCGCCAACAACGGCTACCCGTTTGTTTTTATAAAAGGGGCCATCGCAGTGGGCGCAAAAAGCTACTCCCGAACCAATGTAATCGCTTTCTCCAGGAATATTTAAACGCCTCCAGCTTGCTCCGGTAGCTATAATCAGGGCTGGGGCCAGGAGTAGTTCACCTAACGACGTGCGTATTTGTTTTTCTCCATTGACTAAATCAACCCGTTCTATTTTTCGGTTTTCGAATAATTCGACAGGATATTCATTCAGATGTGTTTTCAGATTGGCAACAAGTTGGCCTCCGGTTGTTTGCGGGACAGAAATCATATTTTCTATTCCAACTGTTTCGGCAACCTGACCGCCAATGTTGTCGGCCACAACAGCGACTTTCAGCCCTTTACGTGCAGAATAGATTGCTGCTGACACTCCGGCCGGGCCTCCGCCGGCGACAATCACATCATAATTTTTTGCATCAGTTTCTGATGGCTGGTATTCAGAACCTGATTTTTCTTCCAGCTTTGCCAGCAGTTCGCCGAGGCTTGCACGGCCAACGTGCAGTAGCTCTCCGTTCACATATACCGAAGGAACGGCCTGAATGTTTAGCTTTTCTGCTTCATCCTGATTAATGGCACCATCGATAATCTCGTGCCGGATATTGCTGTTCAGGATTGACATGACATTCAGAGCCTGAACGACATCCGGACAGTTCGTGCAGCTGAGTGAAATGTAGCTTTGGATATGTATTTGACCTTTCAGATTTTTTATCCGGCTGCTGATTAAGTCATCCGGGATGTTTTTACCTATTCCGTCCATATTCAGCACGGCGAGCAGTAATGAACTAAATTCGTGTCCGGTTGGGACTGTGCGAAAATGGATTGAAGAGGGAATGGCATCTTTTAGTATTGTAAAAGTCAATCCATCTCCGTCGCCAATCTGACAGTCGGTTTTACCGGAGCAGGATGCTACTTCATTTAGCAGTTCAACGAGTTCGGTTCGGTTCGGATGAGAAGGATTAAGTTCTGCATGAAAGGTATATCTTGATTTTAGTCCTTCAAAAAGGTGGCGTATCTGGTCTTTTAAGGCTTGTTCTAACATGGTTGATTTTTAAAGAACAGGGAGCTCCGCTGGCGGGAGCCCCCTGTGACAGAGAAAACGATTAAATTAAATTTTTCCAACGAGGTCGATACTCGGTTTTAATGTTTCGGCACCTTGTTTCCATTTAGCCGGACAAACTTCCGACGGATGGCTTTCAACAAACTGAAGTGCCTGCAAGCGGCGTAAAAGTTCATCAGCATTACGGCCAATGTTTCCGGCTACTACTTCGTAGGCAACAATTTGCCCCTTAGGGTTTACGATAAATGTCCCACGTTCAGCTAGTCCGGCTTCTTCGATCATGACATCGAACCCTCTGGCCAGCACTCCGGTTGGATCAGCAAGCATCGGATATCCGATTTTCTTTATTGTATCCGATGTGTCGTGCCATGCTTTGTGCACGAAGTGGGTATCGCACGAAACACTGTAAATCTCACAGTTCGCAGCTTTAAACTCGGCGTATTTGTTCGCCAAATCTTCCAGTTCGGTTGGGCATACAAACGTAAAATCAGCAGGATAGAAGAAAAATACCGACCATTTACCCAATACATCATTTTTACTTACTTCTTTAAATCCATTGTTTGCGAAAGCCTGAACTTTAAAGTCCACAATTTCTTTTCCAATCTGAGACATAATCTTTGAGTGTTTTTAGTTATTAACTATTTTAATTTGTGATTGTCAATTTATGATGTAAAAGTAGAGCATTCACTCTTAGGTGTCAAACTGATAATATCTATGTGTATATAGATTAAAATGATGATCGTACTGTAAGTGACTGTATCCCTGAGGTGTGGCTCTGGATGAATCTTCGGATTCTGATTTTGAGGTAGGGTAATTGGAATTGGTTCACGATGGTCTTCTTTAAATAAACTCATCGGGAGTAAGGTTTCGGTCAAATATCATTTCCAGCGAAGTATGGTTTGGCGTTTCGGCATGCATTCGGGTGCCGGCTTGATCTCTTCAAATCTTGTATGTAGGCTGGTTGATATTGTGTGCTGATTGTCAGTTTATTCAGGAAGAGATGGTATGTTTTTCTGATTTATTTGGTCTGAAAGGTGAATATTCTGTAGTTCCGGCTTATTGCGGATGAAAAATATTTATATATTTGTGGCCTCAAACGGGGGATTAGCTCAGTTGGCTAGAGCGTTTGACTGGCAGTCAAAAGGTCATCGGTTCGATTCCGATATTCTCCACCGAAATAAAGGAGTTGTAAGCATGCTTGCAACTCCTTTGTGTTTTGTATTTTTCCGGAGAGGGAACGAAACAGGGGGGAGAATTTGTGTTTTTCTCATCCGGAACTCTCCTGTTTTTTTCTGAATCCGAAAATCTTCAGCAGTGCTGCGCATGACGTCCGGCAAAGCTTTTCAGAAAAAGTCCGGTCGGATCGACCTTCAAAATCAGTTTCTCGATCAGATATTCGTAAAAGTCCTTTTGCAGATGTAAGATGATTTTCTATTTTTATCCGTTCGTAAACGTTTATCGAACCTAAAAAAACATGCCACATGAGTAACCAATTTGCTTTAAGTACAAGCCAACTTCTGGATATTGCCAAGGACCTTCGGCAAAAAATCGAAACCGGACTTCAGAAAGACGGTACTGAGATCAAGTGCCTTCCAACTTATATTCATCCCAAAAAAGACGGAATAAAAGGAGAAGCAACTGTGTTTGATCTTGGCGGGACAAACTTCCGTGCCGCAGTAGTGTCGGTTGACGAAGAAACCAAAATCACGAGTCTGGCCGAGAAAGACATCACCGAAATGAAAACTGAAGGCTTCAGTGAAACTGATTTGTATAACTCTCAGGCAGGAATAATCAAACAACTCGCTCTTCCCGCGAATTCATCGATCGGATATTGTTTTTCGTATCCGGCTCAGCCGATGCTGAATGGCGATGCTGAACTGATTGTCTGGACCAAAGGCGTAAACATTCCGGGAATGGCCGGAAAACCGATTGGCGCTCCGATGATAGAATATTTGAACAAAACCTTGAACGCCGGTTTTAACGGTAAAGTCGCTGTGGTAAACGACACTATTACCAGTTTGTTTGCCGGTTTGGCGAATCCGGGATACGATGCCTACATCGGCCTGATTGTAGGAACCGGAACCAATATGGCCACTTTCTTTCCGTCAGATTATATCCCGAAAATTGCTGGAATGGAAGGTTGGTCAGGCGAAACTCCTGTTAATCTGGAGTCGGGAAATCACAATCCGCCGCATTTGACTGCTTTCGATGCCAAAGTAGACGAAGAATCAGATAATAAAGGATTCCAGCGTTTTGAAAAAGCTATTTCAGGCATGTATCTGGGACGTGTGTTCCGTGCCGTTTATCCGAACGACGGTTTTGACGAAAGTCTTGATGCCGCTGCCTTGAGCCGGATGATGAATAATCCGGCCGATTACAAACCGGAGTATGTTGAAACAGCTTTCCAGATTTATGAGCGTTCTGCTAAACTCGTTGCAGCGTCAATTGCAGGTTTAGTCCTGAATCTCAATTCAGCCTATCCGTCGGTTAAACGCGTTCAGGTGCTGGCCGAGGGAAGCTTATTCTGGAGTAAGGTGAAAACTAACGATGCGGCTTATGTCAATATCGTTAACGCAACTGTTGAAGAATTGCTGGCCGAAGCCGGTGTTGATGCCAGTGTCCAGATTTCGCGCATTGCCAATGCAAACCTGATTGGCGCTGCGATGTCTGTATTGTCGTAAATCAGATACCTTGCATCATATTGCTGAGGGAGTGGATTTAATTCACTCCCTCTGTTTGTTTCTGATAGAGAAGCGGAGGCTTCTTTGCTTTCTATATTTCTCAGAACTCAATCTTGTAACTCAGATTTGGGACTACAATACGGTCGGATTTTTGCTCCGGGAGCCCGGTTTTATTGTTGATTTCGTATCCTCTGAATTCTTGATTCCCCAGAGCATTGAGCAAATGAAGAGACCAGATTCCGGCATGGTTCGGTTTGTTTATCCGATACGAAATGCTGAATGAAAGAACCGCAGCATTTTTTTCCTTTTCGGTGTACGCCTTCTGGTAGTCATATAAAATTTCACCCGACTGAATTGACTCGGATTCCAGGATTGGAGTCAGCCGGTCGCCACCCATATAGGTTAGTCTTCCGTTTATCCCGAAAATGTTGTTTCCCCATTTCCCGACTTTCCATTCCTTTCCGCCAAGCAGGTTGAAAATGAAATGCTTGTTGTATAATCCATTCCGTTTGATTCCGTCACCTCCTTTGTATTTCGAGTCGAAAACCGAAGCAGTGAACAGATAATAGAATCCGTCTTTCAGGAAACGTTCAAGTGTAAAGTCGACTCCAATGTTGGTACCGGTTCCGTCGTTAACCAGAGTTTCATTGAAGAACCAGTCCATTTCAAGATTCTGAAGTGAAAAATAGCTGTTCGGTACCACCGGAATATTATACAAGTATTGGAAATACGGTTCTACTTTCAGGCGCAAATCGGTATTGATCATCCAGTCCCAGGCCAGTCCGAAGTGATGGGCCTTTGACATCTTCAGGTTTTTATTGGGCTGAATGATTTCAGAACCATTTTGCTGACGGGCGAGATAGAACCCGATCATCTCAATCCGGCTGTTTAACCCGTAGGCCAAACCGAAAGAGTGTTTAGGCGCGGCGGCCCATTTAAAGCCCAGGCGCGGCTCAAGGCTCAGTTCATGGTTCAGCCCGAAGTAATGGGCAAATATGCCGGTGTTAAGTTCTGTATTTCTGTTCAATTGGATATTGGATTGACTGAAAGCCTGAATCGAAGCTGTGTTCCCGTTTTCCAGCGCAAAAGTCTTCAGCGGAGTTCCCAACGGGTCGGCTTCCCGATTGTTGACTTTATAAAAATGTTGATTGTAAGTGAATCCGGTTTTGTTGAAATGCTTTGCTCCGAATTTGTGACTCAGTGTTGTTGAGGCGGTGTATTTCCAGGTATTGTTGTTCACCCGTTCGCGTGGCTGGAGGTCTAATTGTCTGTCCAGTTCAAAGTAATTAGTTGAGATCTGGTTTCCTGATCCGGCAAAACTGGTGTGCAGATAAGTTTGATGGCCAATTATGAGTTTGTGGGTTAAGCCAATTGCTCCGTTCGACAAATCCAGATTGAATGATTCCTTGTCGGTTTCTTTTTCCCATTTTTCCGGATCGTTAATTGCATCACGGCTCTGACCATCCAAAGCACCGATTCCCCAGAGAACAAATGTGCCTGCCTTTTGGGTGGGGAAATTAAACTTAAAAGATAAATCCTGGTATTTGATCGTCCCCGCATCTGATGGAATCAGTGGTTTCAGCAAGGCAAAAGTAGAATATCGGTAATTAAATAAATACGACGATTTGCTGCCTTTCCGAAGTGGCCCTTCCGAAGAAAAATCGAGGCCAATTCCACCGATCTGGAAGGCTGTTTCGCGTTTTTCTGCATTGCCTGTCCGCAGTTTTACGTCAAATACTCCGGAAAGAGCATTGCCGTATTCTGCGGGGAAGGCTCCGGTAAAGAAGTCGCTGTTGGCTAAGACCTGGCTGCTTAATGCGGTTATTCCGCCCGCCCCAAAAGCAATCACATCAGCAAAATGAGTGGGATTGGAGATTTCAATACCTTCCATTTTCCAGAGCATATAGCGGGATGAATTTCCGCGAATGACGATTCCGTTGTTTCCTATTTCAGATGCCACTCCGGCAAACGAACCCGCCAGTCGTGCAGGATCGTCATATCCTCCGGCGTAGCGGCTGGCTTCTTCAACGCTAAGTTGGCGGGCGCTAATGGTAGCCATGGGGTTTCCCGGCAGTTCTTTCGAGGTTCGTGCGATTATTTTTACCTCGTCAATTTCTTCGGGCAACTCTTTTAGTCCGGCATTCAGAATCACTTCTTTTCCGGAACCAACCATCACTTCTCGAAAAATGAAATTTTCGTATCCGATAAAACTCACCAGTATGGTATATCGCCCGGGTTTGATGTTCCATAATTTGAAATTTCCTTCGGCATCTGTCATTGTCCCGAGTGCAGGTTTATTGTCCTGAATAGTAACCGATGCCCCCGGGAGCGGAATCTGGCTGACTGCATCCACTATTTTCCCTTTAATTACCTGTACGCCTTGTTGGGCCTGGCTACTAAATGAAATAGCGAGGATACTCAGCAAAATGAAAATCTGACTTCTGTTCATTGTTTCGTTTTATAATTTTGTTTCGTGATTTCCGTTATCTTGTTAGCAGTGTAAAATTGCAGCTGCCGATCAATCTGTACAATACTGATAAATCAGTAATCTATGAAGGCAAACAATGATATTAACCATCAAATCAATCAGCTTTTCAGGAAGGAAGAGCTTGATTACTCAGTGCTGAAAAAGCATATTAGCTTTTTGGAGAGCCTGAGTATCGCTCAAAATAGTGTGATTTCTATTTTCGAC
>JAEUSS010000395.1 GCA_016788685.1 Prolixibacteraceae bacterium
AAATCCGTCCCGCACAAAAAGCCTCTGATTAAAAAGAATGAGCGTTTTTCGGTGTATACTTTATTTGTATATTCGTAAACGCATATCCCAAATCAACAGTCGATTGAAAGGAACTTACAGTCATATGCATTTGTTTGATTCCCTTGCACAAGGGGATGATATAGCTTTCGAAAAGCTCTATAAACTATATTTTCCGCGATTGTATGCATTCTCATTTAAGATACTCAATGATAGCGGTTTGGCGAAAGATGTGGTACAAAATGTATTCATTAAAATATGGGAAATCCGAACTTCGTTTCGGTTTGAAAATCCGGAAGCTTTTATTTATCAGATGGTTCGGAATTCCAGCCTGAACTACATCCGCCATCTCAAGGTTGTGGATAATCTGAAATTAAAGGTTAAAGATCAATACCTGGGCGAAGAGCTGTATTACATTGATATGGTTGGCAATGAACCATACATCCTGATTGAAAAAGAGCTGGAGGAAAAAATCATGAAAGTAATGAATTCATTACCTGATAAATGCCTGATTGTCTTTCGGATGAGCCGGATTGAGGGATTGAAGAATGTTGAAATTGCAGACCGGCTGAAGATCAGTATAAAAACTGTTGAAAAGCATATCTCAAAAGCAATGCAAATTTACAAAGGGAGTTTTGCGGATTATCTTCCCGCACATATTATCATTCTTATTTTACAAGGACTAAGATAACACATACACACCTACAAAACAACAACTTACACCCCTATTGCTATCAATTGCATTTACCCGCCAATTAACCAGCACTCCTTGTTTTCCATCAATCTCAACTGCAAAAAAAGCTCATCCATCAGGTAGGGTAAAGCACAGTCGCAAGTGTTAAGCTTATGTAAGAATACATATAACCTACAACAGTGAATGATATTACAGACAAAAAGATTCGAGACTATTTCAATGGTAAACTAACGGCTACTCAGGAAGCTGAATTAGTCCAATGGCTAAAGCTAAGCGAAGAGAACAAGGCATATTTTTTAAGCTGCAAAGAAAAAATAGACCCGCAGGAAATTGAACATCCTCTTCTGGAAAGTTCATTTATCGAATTGAAAAACAAGCTATTGATTAATCAGGGAATTAGCTCAAAAATATATGGTACGGTGAGAAAACTACAACTCTCTTTTTCCCGGATTGCTGCAATGTTACTGACCGCACTAATTGCCGGTTTTGGGATTGCTTATCTTCTTATCGGAACTGCCCCTCCCCCGACAAAAGTAGTATGGTTCGAAACACAGGTTCCACGCGGGGAAAAGTCTCAGCTGATACTTCCTGATGGTTCAAAAGTCTGGCTGAATTCGGAATCACGCATTTCTTATCCGAGTGATTTCATGAACGGTAACAGGGTGATGAAACTAAGCGGGGAAGCATATTTTGAAGTTGAACAACTTGAAAGCAGACCCTTTACCGTTGAAACCAATAATTATAATATCCGGGTTTTAGGTACAAAATTTAATGTGATGGCGTATCCCGATTTTAACCGGACCGAGACTTCCCTGATTGAAGGCAAAATAGAAATTCAGAAAGGAGAACAGAGCATTCAGGTCGCTCCCGGCGAAACTTTTACTTATGCCGACAAACAATATTCGATTAAAGAAGCCAAAGTCAGCCAAACAGCCAAGTGGAAGGATGGTGTCTTTGATTTTGATCAGATTGAATTTAAAGAACTGATCGTGCGGATGGAACGATGGTACGATGTCGACATTGAAATCAAAAGTCCCGAACTTAATGAAATTCTGTATTCCGGGGTCTTTAAGAACGAAGAAACAATTTGGCAGGTATTAAATACGTTTCAATTAACCTTGCCGATTCGGTGTTCAAGAGTTGGATTCAGAAAATTTATAATTGAAACGGATAAGTAAGCCGCTTGGACATGATTTGATGGTGTTAAAACACTTTAACCGATATATCAGACAATAATTAGTTGCCAATATAAAAACAAATTAGCCTATGGGATAAAAGATAAGATATTGAAAAACTAAAAATGGGGAATGCCCACCATCCCCCATCAATTAGTTCGTGTTAACAAGCATTTTATTAATCACCAACAACTACAAAAGTATGAAAAAAAACAATTGGATTGCTGGGAGGGCTATGTCTTTCCAACGATGGAAAACCTTATTGATTATGAAGCTACTATTGGTATTTATCTTAGGGTTTATGATACAGTCATATGCGGTTGAAACACAAGCGCAATCTTCTCGTTTGAACATCCGTTTTGAAAACAACACCTTGAAAGAGGTTTTTCAGAAATTAAAGGATCAGAGTGAATTCTCTTTTGTGTATAAAGATGAGCTGATTAATTCTGTCAATAAAATATCAGGAAACTTTAAGGACGAAGAAGTCACTGATCTGTTGGATAAAGTTCTTCAGAATACTGGTTTAACATACATGATTAAGGGGCGTGCGATTGTGATATTACCCGGCGATGCCGAGGTGGTTGCAGGACAACAGCGTCCTGTTTCCGGAAAAGTCTCCGACTCTTCCGGAGCCCCGTTGCCCGGCGTTTCGGTGGTACTGAAAGGGACCAGTGTCGGGACGATAACCGACAGCAACGGTAAATATTCTCTGGGAAGTGTTCCTGAGGGTTCAGTTCTGCAATTCTCGTTTGTCGGAATGAAAACCAAAGAAGTACCGGTTGAAGGCAAATCAACAGTCAATACCGTACTTGAGGACGAAACAATTGGCATTGAAGAAGTTGTTGCTGTAGGATACGGATCGATGAAAAAAAGCGATTTAACCGGGGCAATTTCGAGCGTTAAAACTGAAGGGCTTGAGAGTATCCCCGTTCGTTCGGCAACAGAAGCCTTGCAGGGTAAAGTTGCAGGGGTTACCATAACATCAACCGGGGGTAGTCCCGGCTCTGCGCCTTCTGTCCGGATCAGGGGAATCGGAACGGTAAACGGGAACGATCCGCTTTATGTGGTTGACGGGTTCCCTCAAACCGACATCGGATGGTTAAACCAATCGGATATCGCATCCATGGAAATCCTGAAAGATGCCTCTGCTGAAGCCATTTATGGTTCGCGGGGTGCCAACGGGGTTATCATCCTGACAACCAAAAAAGGTGTGATGAGCAGTACCCACAAAATGAATGTGAATTTCAACATGTATTATGGTGTTCAAAATGTCAAGAAAAAATACGACATGATGAATGCTGAAGAATTTATCGATTACCGGAACTTAGCCTATCTCAACGGAACAGGTCAGGCATGGAGTACCCCGGCCGAAAAGCAAGCCATGTTAACTTTCCTGAAAGATAATTTCGGGAATACGAATGGAACCAATTGGCAAGATGAAATATTCCAGACAGCACCTATTCAAAATTATAACGTGTCTGTTTCAAACGGGACAGAGAAAACATCTTATTACACTTCTGTCGGTTACATGTCACAAGACGGTATTGTTAAAGAATCAGATTTTAAGCGTTTTTCGTGGCGGACAACTTTAGATAACCAATTGACAAAATGGGCAAAGTTGTCGAGCAATTTTTCGTTGGTTTCTCAATCCAGAAGGAATGTGGTTGAAAATACGATTTACAACGGAACGATATTTTGTGCCCTGACTGCTGATCCGGTTACTCCTATTTATCGGACAAACCTGAAAAACATCCCTGCTTATCTTTCCAATCTGCTGCTGACCGAAAAAATCGATGTCAGTAACCCCTATTCATTTTACAGCCCTGTTTTCTTCAACAACAGGCACAACCCGGTTGCTCAGCAAGCCGTAAATAAAGACAAGGTATGGAAAGATGTCACCTTCCGGGGCGGAATCAATCTGGACCTTAGCTTAACAAGCTGGTTAAAATACCGGGGATCGGTAAACGCATCAGTCTACCGCGCGAACCCTGAATATTTTACACCTTCGTATTATATTGGTGCATACCAGAATTCAGTCGACGGATCGGTAGGCAATGCTTCGTATACCTCAAATTATACGGTTATTGATAACTTATTAACGTTTGATAAAACGTATGATTGGCATGGTAAACATCATACTACATTTATGCTTGGTAATTCTGTCGAGATGACGAACAGCAGCAATTTCGGTGCAACCAAAATCGGTATTGTTACCAATAACGAATCACAGAAGGTAATCGATGCTGCAACAAAAACGGCTTCCGCTTCAGGCATTAAATCCGACAGCTACCTGGTCTCGTATTTTGGACGGCTTTTCCATTCCTGGCAAGACAAATATATGCTTACGGCCACTGTCAGGTACGATGGTTCGTCAAACTTTGGTGCAGGAAATAAATGGGGAGTCTTTCCTTCTGTTTCCGGAGCATGGTCGTTTGCACAGGAAAATTTTGTAAAAAATGCTTTAGGCAGCACCCTGTCAAACGGGAAATTACGCATCAGCTGGGGGCAGATTGGCAATCAGGCCATTGATGGCGGAGCATACCGCTCAACCTATAGCCTGAACAGCGGATACTACCTTTTTAGCGGCGGTTTTCAGTTGGCCGGAGGCAAAAGTTACATGGGTAACCCGGATGCCAAATGGGAAACCACAGAACAAACCGATATAGGAATTGATTTGGGCTTGTTCAGTAACAGTCTGACTTTCTCTTTGGATTACTTCTACAAAAAAACCAAAGACATGTTGCTTCAGGTGCCGCTGCCTCAATATATTGGTTATACCAACAATCCGTGGACGAATGCCGGAAGTATTGAAAACAAAGGGATTGAGTTTAGCCTCAATTACCTGGGCAATGTCGGGGAACTGAAATACAACATCGGTGGCAATTTCTTCTCCTTCACAAATAAAGTTCTGTCGTTGGGTGGTGGCCAACCGTTGTATGGTGTAGGCTACGACTCTAAAACAATTACAAAAACCGAGGTGGGAGAACCGGTTGGCTATTTTTACGGGTTAAAGACCGACGGCATTTTTCAGTCTCAGGCCGAAATTGACAACTATAAAAATGCGAAAGGCCAAAAAGTAGTGCAAGACAAGGCTCGTCCCGGAGACTTGAGATATGTTGACGTGAATGAAGACGGTATGATTTCGGACGCCGACCGCACTTCGCTTGGAAGCCCGTTCGCCAAATTTACTTATGGATTAAATCTCGGTCTGGAATATAAGGGATTTGACTTGTCTGTGGTATTTTACGGAGTTCAGGGCAACAAAATCATGAATATGAAAAAACTCGATTTATATTCAGGAACAGCATACTACAATGCTCCCAGAGATCTGATAACCAGCGCATGGACCGAATCCAACCGCTCAAACACGCAGTTCCGGATCACAACAGACAACTCTACCAATGTGCAGGTTTCTGACTGGCTGGCAGAAGACGGCTCGTACCTGCAATTGAAAAACATCCAGATCGGATACAAATTGCCTTCAGCCCTGCTCAAAAAAGCATTTATGCAGGAAAT
>JAEUSS010000416.1 GCA_016788685.1 Prolixibacteraceae bacterium
CCGGGAATTATGCGAACGCTAATTCCGGGGCAAAATACGATCTGTAATACAGTTCTGTCAGGTAAATCTAATCCAAAGTCTTGTCAAATTGTTTTCAGTTTCAATAACAAAGAACGATTCGCTTCGTTATTGAAAGATAACAACAAAAAAAAGTTACAAATCCGAATGTTACAATAAACTTAATTAGTCGAATTCGTAGGGGAAAAAATCAAGGTGTTTTATTATCTTTGAGCCCGAATTACAAAAGGATTATAGATGAAGGACTTAAAAAAAATCAAATCGGCCTTAATTTCAGTATATCACAAAGATAAGTTGGATCAGATTATAAAAAAACTCGACGAATTGAACGTCTCGATCTATTCAACCGGCGGCACACAATCATTTATTGAAGAACTGGGAACTCCGGTTACCCCGGTCGAAGATCTTACAAGCTATCCATCCATTTTAGGCGGACGCGTAAAAACCCTTCATCCCAAAGTTTTTGGAGGAATCCTGAATCGCAGGGACAACGAAAGCGACCAGCAACAAATTGCCAAATACGAAATTCCTGAAATCGACCTGGTCATTGTCGACCTTTATCCATTCGAAGAAACCGTTGCTTCGGGCGCCTCTGAAGAAGACATTATTGAAAAAATAGATATCGGCGGCATTTCGCTCATCCGCGCAGCAGCCAAGAATTTTAACGATGTGGTTATTGTATCATCCCGCAATCAGTATCAGACTTTACTCGATTTGCTGAATGAAAAAGAAGGAGCCACTTCATTAACTGACCGTAAAGAGTTTGCCCGTCTGGCATTTGCCACTTCATCTCATTACGACAGCGCCATCTTCAACTATTTCAACGGCGAAAAATCGGAAGAAGCAAGAATCAGCGTTAACAATGGTCAGGTTTTGCGCTACGGCGAAAACCCTCATCAGTCGGCCACGTTTTTCAAATTCAGCAACAGCAATTCCGACATCACTCTATCGAATGCTAAAGTTTTACAAGGCAAAGCGCTTTCGTACAACAACATGCTCGATGCCGATGCCGCATGGAAATCGGCCAGCGACGCCTTTCATTCTGTAACTCATATCGAAAATAAAGTTGCAGTTTCGGTAGTAAAACATCTCAACCCTTGCGGACTGGCAGTTACCGGAGACATAATGAAATCGCTCGAACTGGCCTGGGCCGGCGATCCGGTAAGTGCTTACGGTGGGATCATTTGTTTCACCGGCGAAGTTGACCAGGCCATTGCCGAATGGTTCGACAAACGTTTTGTCGAAATCATTATTGCTACCGGTTATACTCCGGAAGCTCTGGAAGTGCTGGGCAAAAAGAAAAACCTTCGTGTGCTCGAAACACCTGTCAAACCCGAAATTGCAGGAGAAAAACTCTACCGTTCCATCAGTGGAGGATTGCTTATTCAGGACGAAGACGAAGGATTGGAAACCGAATTTAAGAATGTTACCAAAATACAGTTCGACAGTTCAAAGATGAACCTGTCAAAATTTGGCATCACCGCCTGCAAGCATCTGAAAAGCAATGCCATTGCATTGGTCACTCAGAATCAGGACGGATCGTTCTGGCTGACCGGAGCAGGAATGGGGCAACCCAACCGGCTCGACAGTCTTCGCCAGCTCACTATTCCGCGGTTTAACCTGAAAGAAGGTGTTAAAATTGAAGATTCAGTTTTAATTTCGGATGCATTCTTCCCGTTCCGCGACAGCGTTGAAGCTGCCAACGAATTCGGAATCAAATACATTGTAGAGCCCGGAGGCAGTATCCGCGACGAGGAAGTCATTGCGGCCTGCGACGAATTTGGCATCGCAATGGTATTCACCGGAGTCCGGCATTTCAAACATTAATTTGAAACGCCTGCCGGTCATTTGTTTTTAGTATTAAACTCTGAAAAATATACAAATGGGATTGTTTTCATTTTTGACCCAGGAAATAGCAATCGACCTTGGAACAGCCAACACCATCATTATCCACAACGATAAAATTGTAGTTGACGAACCTTCGATTGTAACCATCGACCTAAAAACCGAAAAGCTTGTTGCCATTGGCGAAAAAGCTCGCCAGATGCAGGGAAAAACACACTCGAACCTGAAGACCATTCGCCCGTTGCGCGACGGTGTAATTGCCGACTTTAACGCCGCCGAGCAGATGATCAGGGGGATGATCCGGATGATGAATCCGAAATCAAGGTTTTTTGCCCCTTCACTCCGGATGGTTGTTTGTATCCCTTCGG
>JAEUSS010000422.1 GCA_016788685.1 Prolixibacteraceae bacterium
AGCTTTTACTTTCTGATCATCAAACACGAGATCACGGGTTGAGCATGCATCTGAAATCAGTGTGCACGAATAGCCCAGATCGGCAGCCGCCCGGGTTGTCGTATCGATGCACATGTGGCTCATGGCACCGCAAATTACCAAATCAGATGTATTTAATGCTTGCAGATGGCTCAGCAGCGAGGTGTTACGAAAACTATTGGGAAAGTTCTTTGTAATCAAGGTTTCGTTGGGTAAAGGGCAAACGGATTCATGAATTTCAGCACCTCTGGTTCCGGGTATAAAAAAGCTTGCATTGGGCTTCACGGCCAGGTGCTGGATGAAAATAACCGGCCAGTTGTTGTTCCTGAAATGAGAAAGCAGCTTTTGAGCATTGTCGGCCGCTTGGTTCATTCCTGCGAGTTCCATATTTCCGCCCGGGAAATAATCATTTTGAATATCAATTAGTAAAAGAGTCGGTTTCATGGGCCTGGATTGACGGGTGAATGCAAAAAAGGTGGCCTTTTCAGACCACCTTTTTTACTCTTTTCATATGTCCCAATTGTGAATACAAGGCAAAAAAGAAAGTAGCGTATCGCCACGCAATCCGAGCCGGAGTGTTTCAAGCGGGATGATTTCGTTGGTAGCAATATTCCCCAGGTTAACGTTTGGACCTAAAAGCTTGATAAACCATACTTGTTGGTTTTTTAAAGGAGCTTCCCAAAGAATATCATCCGGGTTCAGCGCTTTTTTGATGGCCAGGATCAATTCAAAATTGGCAGAGCCATCATCGTTATAAATTCCCATATTGCCGCTTTCACGCGCCTCTGCGATGACCTTCCACGCACCTGCATTCAGCTCTGTTTTCATAAAGGAAATCCATTTTTCGTTCGAAATCTCTTTTCCTTTAAGCTTGCTGCCGACTTCAGACAATACGGTGTAGTTCTTACTCAGACTGGCGATATATTCGCATTTCAGCTCGTGATCAAGTTCCATAACCCCATCGGAAACTTCTACCATTTCCATTTCAAATTCATCCAGGTAACGGCGATAATCATCGAGCATGTTACGAACAGCAAATGCTTCGAAGAGTGTCCCTCCGAAATAGGGTTTGAGGCCGGCTGATTTGTAGAGCCTAATCTTTTCGTGAAGGCGGTTGGTGATGATCGATGTTCCAAATCCTAATTTGATCAGGTCGCAGTAGGGCGCTGAGATATCGCATAAATCCTCAGCTTCGCGTAAGCTTAACCCTTTGTCCATAACCATTGTCAGTCCACTTTCTCGGGGTTGAACCGGTCGTTCGGGTACGTGTGGCAATCGAAAATTCATTGGTTTAAAATTTCGTTGTTTGGTATTGTGTGATAAGTTTTTTAATTGACTCGATTTTGGAGGCTTCGGGATAAAACTCGAAGAGTTCATTTTGTTTGCTGTAGTCAATTTTCAACGCTTTCTCGAAATGGCAGACAGCTTCCAACTCTTCATTCTTGTCAAGCAGATAAGCGGTTAATCGGTAGTTCAGAAAGGCATTGGACTTGTTGATTTTATTGGCTGTTTTCAATACCTCGATGGCCCGGTCGGTGTCATCCATATCATAAAACATCTCGGAGTACGCAAGCCAGTTTTCAATGTTTTCCGGATCGAGCATAGTCGCCATCTCAAACGAGTCAATAGCTTCTTTCGTCTGATTAAGCTCGGCATGAACTTTGGCATCCATTGCCCAGAAATCTGAGTTGTCTTCTTCTAACTTAATTGCTTTTTGGAAAAAAGTCTGCGCTTCGGTTAATTGGCCTTCAGACCACATGATTAATCCAGAGCCGTACCAGGCACTCGAATTGGAACTGTTCAGACGGATAGCCTTCTGGTAATTGAGCAGAGCGTCATCATATTTGTCTGAATTCAGGTAGCACTCAGCCAGGTAACAATAGGCGTCATCGTTTTCTTTGTCGAGCAGGAGGTATTCCTGATAACATTCAATCGCTTCTTCAAACTGGTTATTGTTTGCCAGGGCATTAGCCTTATTGAAATGGGCATGCAAAAAGTCTTCATTCAGCACAATGGCATAATCGTAGGCTTTGATGGCTTTATCAAACATTCCCATGCGGTTGTAGGTAATCCCGATGTTATACCATACCGAGTGATTAAACGGATCGATATTCAGGTATTTGTCGTAATACTCGATGCTTTTTTCAAACTGCGAATCTTTGTCGTAGTAATAGCCCAGTTCGTAAAGTACAATTTCGTTTTTTGGATTTGCCGCAGCGGCTTTTTCGAGGTATTTTATGGCCAAAGCTGTTTCTCCGGACTGCCCGAATGAAATACCGATGTTGTAAAGTGTCTCATCAATATCGTCTATGGGCATTTTCAGGGCATGCTCAAAAGCTTCAACGGCTTTGCTTACGTCACCCAGCAAATTAAGTGCTCCGCCTTTAGTCAAAAGCAGATCGGGATTGTTTGTTTCAATTTTCTCTGCCATGCTGAGCAAGTCAAGGCATTCCTCCAGCTTGCCTTCGTGCATAAGCACCTGAGCCTGACGAATTTTGATAGAAATAGCTGTTGGATGAAGCCTGAGTCCCGTTTCAACTGCCTTTTTTGCAAGCTTAATCCGGCCATCTTCCAAAAAGTGATCAACAATCCCCTCCACCTCAAATACATCAAAGTACTTTGAAGTATCACTCTTCACCATTTTTCTGAAACGTGCTACCGCCTCTTGAAAATCATCCTCTTCAAAATTATCTCTGGCGTCCTCGTTCATATCTTCACATTAAAAGGTTGCAAATTTAAGAATACTTTTCAAATTGAGTCATTTTGTCTGATGCTCTTTTCTTAACAGGTCTGTTACAGTCTTTACCGGATTAAAGGTTTCGATCGGAACTTCAACGAAAAGCGTGTTCCAGTCGGCCATCGAACCGTTCCACAATCCCGGCCATTCCTGGGCTCTAATTTCTTTTCCATCTTTCGATTTTGATGAAATAAATCCAGTTTCAGGATCACTGAACTCCAAAAGGTTGTATTTTTCTCCTCGGTAGTTTTTTACAGCACAAACCAGGTCGACCGGATTAAAGTGGCTTGCTTTCCCGGCGATGGCCGCCTGTTCAGGATCGTTAAAATCAATTTGCGAACTTTCAACAATTTGCAGCGAAACCGAATGATCGCTGTTTCGTGCAAAGAAAGGGCCACCTCCAGGTTCTCCCTGATTTTTCACCATGCCGCAAACCCGGATCGGGCGGTTAAATTTTTTTACCAAATAGTGATAAAGCTCTTCTTTTTCGCTGTAATATAAACTATGCGAAGGCGTAATATGCAAGACGTTTTCAAGGTAATTGACAGCTTCGGTATAAAAATCGCTCTCCAACCTACTTGGATGATGCTCTTCCAGCATTTGCTGGTAATGGAAAATTTGCTTCTGAAGGCTCAGTAAAACTCCCGCCAGCGCTTTCTTGTATTCGATGGTCGGTTTATGGAACTGGTGAGGGACGACATTGTCGATGTTTTTAATGAAAATTAAATCCGCATCCTGCTCATTCAGATTTTTGAGCAATGCCCCGTGTCCGGCCGGACTGAAATACAGGCTACCGTCATTATTCCTGAATGGTTGGTTATCCGTGGTAACTGCAATAACATCAGTCGAGGGGCTTTGCTGTGAAAAACTGATGTGGAAAGTAACACCGAGCAGTTCTTCATACTTTTGTCTGACCTCACTGGCAAACGCCTCAAACAAATGCTGGTGATCGGTAGAAACGGTAAAATGAACGTTGACAGATGACTGACGGTCTTTTGCGTACAGAGCACCTTCACACAAGTGTTCCTCCAACGGAGTCCGGCTACAATCGCCGTATTTATGAAATTTAAGTAAACCTTTCGGTAAATTACTGTAATTGAGCCCGGAGGGATAAAGTAAGTTTTCAAATATCCTCAAAGCGGGCATGTCCCGGATATTTTCATTCTTTTGGGCTGCCGCTTCTTTCAAATCCTCATAAAACGCGAATTGCTTCAGTCGCTCCAGGAACAACGCAACTTCTTTGTGACTCAAGGTTACATCATCAGTTTTTCCGTTTTTCAGAGCCTCCAGTGCCGAAAAGACGGGTTTGAACATGCGGCTTGCAGCTCCTGATGCCGGTACAAATTTTAATGGTTTTAGCCCTTTTGAAACGTTGTCCTCATAAAGAGAAATATATTTAAGCTTTTCGTTTTCAGATAATTTAATTATTCCATGGTAACTGGTAGCAGCCTCAATCAATTTCATGTGCGGAAATCCGGTCTTGTAGTATTCAATCTGTTGCTTAACAACTTCAAACTGGCTTCCTCTGGCGGTAATTTGGCTGATATCTTCAGAATTAAACATAGCAGCAGTTTAGTGTTTTTTAAATTTAGGAAATCGTTCAGACAAAAAATACTGATTGATCCGTTTGCAGCAAAAAGTTATAAACTTGTTTTTAACAAATCAGGCTCCGGCAAGCTGGAGGTAAGTCATTGTTTTATTGCAATTTGGGTTGTTTGTTAGTGTTTTTTATTTCTATTTTTCGTTTTGTTCCGTTATTTCCGGAAAATGCAGGTTGTTTTTCGATGGCTGATTTTTGCCTTGCTGCCGGCTCTTCTGGTTTTGGAAGCCAGGAAAATGAGCTACTTTTGTCGTTTCTGAAAAACATTTTCTGATGAGCCGATTTCTGTGGGGGAGTAATAAAAGGTACAACGATTTTTCCGGGCATTTCCGGCGAAAATTCAACGGGCGCGTGCAAAAAATCTCTATTGATGCGGGGTTTTCATGTCCTAATCGCGACGGGCTGAAAGGGACCGGAGGCTGTTCGTATTGCAATAACCGTACGTTTTCTCCTGAATATTGCAATTTGGAGAAAAGTGTTACCAGCCAATTGAAAGAGGGAATTGATTTTTTCTCAGGAAAGTATAAAACGATGAAATATCTGGCTTATTTCCAGTCGTACAGCAATACTTATGCGCCGCTGGAGAACCTGAAAGCCCTTTATGAAGAAGCTCTTTCTCATCCTGAAGTCGTTGGACTGGTGATTGCAACCCGCCCGGATTGTGTCGACGCTGAAATTCTGGATTACCTGCAAACTTTGGCGGAGGATTATTACGTCATGGTTGAATTCGGAGTTGAATCGCATAAAAACGAGAGCCTCGACCGCATGAATCGCGGACATCATTTTGAAGAGTCGGTGTGGGCGCTGACAGAAACAGCCAGGCGAAACATCCACAATTGTGCACACCTGATTTTAGGTTTACCTGGCGAAACAGAGGCCGACTGGCTTGATCAGGCAAACGTAATCTCGCAGTTGCCCGTCGAAAACCTGAAACTGCATCAACTTCAGATTCATAAAGGAACCCGGATGTACCAGGAGTATCTTCAGCGTGAAGCCGATTTTAACATGTTTACGGTTGACGAGTATCTGGATTTGACTGTCAAATACCTGGAATTACTCAATCCGGGTATTATTGTTGAGCGGTTTGTGAGTGAGGCCCCGGATGCACTTTTGGTTGCACCTCGCTGGGGCCTGAAAAATTTTGAATTTACAGCCCGTCTTGAAAAGCTGCTGGAAAAAAGAGATACGTGGCAGGGACGGCTGTTCCGCTAATCAGTTCTGAGCAATCTGGCTTCCGAAGACCCGTTTTAAAAGCACGGTTACCCTGGCATTGGCGTTAGTACGGATATCTTTTTCACGCTCCTCAATTTTCAGAAATAAACCGTTTAATGCCTGTTGCAGCAGGTAGTCTTCCAATTTAACGTTCACGGTTTTCATGCCTGAAATTTTTCCGACAGATGTGCCGGCAATCTTGTTCCACTGACTGGTTAATTCATTCCACGATTGCTGGGTAGATATGCCTGCCACCAGGTTTTTATTCAACGACTCCCGAATCTTCGGACGATAAAGCTCGCCCAGTTGTCGGGCTGTTTTCGACTTGAAATACTGTGTTGCAGCATTATCCGGACCTCTCAGAATCTGTAAGGCATCGGTAAAGGTCATTTCTCTGACACTGTTTACAAAAATGGGCTTTGCACCTTTGGCGGCATCTTCTGCCGCACGGTTGATCCGAACAATAACATCATCAACCAGTTTTGCTCCTCCCGGAATTTTTGACAGATTTTCAGTAATTGTTTTTGCTTCAGGCGGAAGTAAAATCTTAATGGCTTGATCTTTTAGGTACCCGTCGACAGCTGACAAACGGTTGACCGAACTGTCCGTTCCGACCAGAAGAGCGTCTTTCAGCCCTCCGACGATTTCGGCATTGGTTAGGGGCAGTGTCTGACCTGCAGATTGCGCAATCTGGCTCAGTTCGGCGCATGAACTTAATACAAACAGTGATACTGCCAGAAAAGTGATTTTCATTTTATGCATGATGGTGTAAATAATTTCTTTTCTTGAGAACAAACTTAACGCCGCGATTTATTTTTAGGCCTGAACTCTTCTTTTTTTGCCGGGCCAAACAAACCATCGAGCAGATCCCGCCGGTTTAAGCGGAGCAACTCACTTTTAATTTCCTGATGATATTCGCGTTGGTACCAAAAGAAATATTTACGCTGAGCCAGTTTTTCTTTCTGATTTTTGGCTGTAAATACCGGCTGCATGGTGTACGGATGATAGCCGGAATAGTAAATTACAGTAGCCAAAGTCATT
>JAEUSS010000433.1 GCA_016788685.1 Prolixibacteraceae bacterium
CTTTAAATACAACATCGAAACCCTGTTAGCAATCTTGCTGGCAGGGTTTCGTGTTTTACAGGCTGCTTCCGGTAAATGTCTGAATAATTTGGGGGCTGTTTAAGACGGGTTCAATCGTAACTTTTTTTTCGTTTATTTTAATAGTCCGATATAGGGATTGTGCCAAAATTGCATCTAATAGCTATGCCGGGACAAAACATATTGCCCGGTTATTCTAAATTATTAACATGATGAAACCAATACTTAGCATTTTTCTTTTGATAGTACTATCGTTTAGTACTTGGGCTCAAAACGATTGGGAGGATCAGTCGGTAATCGGGCGTAATAAAATGCCTGCAAGGGCCAGTTCATATTCTTTCACTTCACCTGATCTGGCATTGAAGGGAGACCGGTCTCAGGCGCGTTACCTTTCTTTGAACGGAGAATGGTTATTCCATTTCGAGGCTGACTCGAAGAACCGGCCGATGGATTTCTATGCCAACGAGTCCAGGGTTGCGGGGTGGGATAAAATTGAAGTCCCGTCGTGTTGGGAAATGAAAGGTTACGGAACTCCAATTTATACCAATGAAGTATATCCGTTTCCCAATAATCCCCCGTTTATCCGGAGAATGAACCCGGTGGGGTCATATTTCCGCAAATTCAGTGTTCCGGAGGGTTGGAATGATCAGCAGGTTATTCTTCACTTCGGGGGTGTCTGTTCGGCATTTTATGTGTGGGTTAACGGAGTGATGGTTGGTTACAGCGAAGACAGTTGTCTGCCAGCCGAGTTTGATGTAACCGAAAAACTCCGGAAAGGAGAGAATACGCTTGCGGTTCAGGTGTTTCGCTGGTCGGATGGCAGTTATCTTGAAGATCAGGATCATTGGAGAATGAGTGGAATACAGCGGGAGGTGAAATTGCTCGCTCAGCCTAAAGTATGTATCAACGACTTTTTTGTCCGTACAAAGTTTGATGAGAATCTTGAAGATGCCTTGCTGCAAATCCGTCCTTCGGTTACCATGAAAGACAGTGTAAATATTGAAGGCTGGCAGCTTGAAGCACAGCTGTTCAGCCCGACTGACAAACCAAAGTTTGCTCAGCCCTTGAAAATAGACCTGAATAAGATTGTTTACGAATCCTACCCGCAGCGCGACAATGTTGCTTTCGGGCTGCTCGAATCAAAAATAGAATCACCCCAGAAATGGTCCGATGAAACTCCGGTATTGTATACTCTTGTCCTGAGTTTAAAGGACGATAGGGGAAACTTACTCGAATCAAGAAGCTGCAAAGTTGGGTTCCGGGATGTCCGCATTGAGGGTGGCGTGTTTTTGGTTAACGGTAAGCCGGTGAAGTTGTATGGTGTAAACCGGCACGACCACAGTGAAACCGGCGGAAAAACGGTTACCCGTGAAGAAATGCTTCAGGATGTTTTGCTGATGAAACGCTATAACCTCAATGCCGTTCGCACCTGTCACTATCCGAATGATCCGTATTTTTACGATTTGTGTGACCAATACGGTTTGTATGTAATGGATGAGGCCAACGTTGAAACGCACCATGCTAACGGTTACCTGGCCAATCAGCCTTCGTGGCATACGGCTTTTACCGATCGGATGATCCGGATGGTTGAACGTGACAAGAATCACGCCTCCATTATTTCCTGGTCGCTGGGAAACGAATCCGGAACAGGGCCTAATCTTGCCGCAGCCGCGGGCTGGACAAAAGATTTTGATCCGACACGGCCGATTCATTATGAAGGAGCTCAGGGAGATCCGTCACGGGCTGAATATAAAGTATTCGGAACTCCCGAGTATCTGCAAAAACCTTATCTGGCTAATCCCGACGATCGTTGGTATGTTGATATGGTCAGCCGGATGTATTGTACGGTCGATCAGCTGAAAGGAATGTCGGAAAGTCCGTACCTGAATAGGCCAATTGTTATGTGCGAGTATGTTCATTCCATGGGGAATTCAACCGGAAACTTAAAAGAATACTGGAACCTGGTCCGGAGCAAGAAGAATCTGATGGGCGGATTTATCTGGGACTGGATTGACCAGGGTATAGCCCGGACCGATGAAAAAGGGCGGAAATGGTGGGCATATGGTGGCGATTACGGCGATACGCCGAATGATGCCAATTTTTGTATCAATGGGATCATCAGTGCCGACCGTACAGTAAAACCCGCCACCGAAGAGTGTAAGTATATTTTCCAGCCGGTTTCTGTTGAACCATACAGCCTGGATAAAATGCAGTTCCGGATGAAAAACAGATTTTATTTCAGGAACCTGAACGAGTTTGATATCCGGTGGACGCTCACCGAGAACGGTAAGGATCTTGCAACCGGAAGTCTTGGCGCTTTCAATGTACTTCCGGGAGAGTCTAAACTGTTTGAGGTCGGCCATGATCTCTCAAAAGCTACCGGCGAAGTTTGGCTGCGCGTAAGCGTCAGGTTGGCTAAGAATGAGTTGTATGCCCAGCGCGGACACGAGATTGCCAAAGAGCAGTTTCTGGTATTGGCCGCCAAACAGATGCCGGTTGCAGCGTCATCTGTGCCCGTACAGGTTTTTGTCGATTCGGGAACGGAACTGACATTGGGGACAAAAGATTTTAGAGTAACTTTTGATAAAACAACGGGATACCTGGCCGGTTATCAGCTTCAGGGAGAAGAATTGCTGACCGGGCAACTGAAACCAAATTTCTGGAGGCCAGTTACTGACAACGACATCAGGGCATGGAAAGTGGCTGATAGTCTCTCGGATTGGCCAGAGGTGGTATCGGGATTGAAACTTGCCGGTTTTACCGTGCAGGACGAAGGCCCGTCGAAGCGTGTTGTTGCAACCCTGAAAAATGATTTAGGACTGAATTTGCAGCTTTCGTACCAGGTGGGCGGCAATGGAGGAGTTGATGTAAATTATCAGGTAAAAATCGGAGATAAGCTTACCGAGCCGTTGCGCATCGGGATGACTACCCAATTGTCCGGCAGCTTGGGGCGGATGAGTTTCTACGGGAAAGGCCCTTACGAAAACTATGCCGATCGTTGTGATGCTGCCGAAGTGAATGTCTATTCGGGAAAGGTTGAAGACTTCATTTTTCATTATGTTCGGCCGATGGAGAACGGGAACCACACCGGAGTGCGTTGGATAGCCTTGCAAAATGAAGCAGGGAACGGACTGATAGTTGTTGGTAAACAGCCTCTCAATACTTCGGTATGGCCGTATGCTACCGAGAATATTTCGAAGGCAAAGCACCTGAACGATCTGGAACCTGCCGGTTTTTATACGCTGAATGTCGATTTGGCGCAGGCGGGTCTTGGCGGCAGCGATTCCTGGTCATGGCGCGGGATTCCGCTTCCGGATTATCGGTTGAGTAAGAAAGAGTATGCCTACGGATTCCGCTTGCTTCCGTTGTTGAAAGCAAAAAATATTGATGCCATTGTAAAGGGCAGCCAAAAGTAAACGCTTTAGGCGAAAATAAAAAGACCAGACTTTTTCTAAAAGTCTGGTCTTTTTATTTGGGGTAACCGGCCTGATTACTATATCATCATTTCGAAATCTCCAGCATCCGCAGGATGGGGAGCTGTGCTTTTCTGATGGTGTCGTCTGAAAGTTTAATTTCAGGCAATTCGTTTTTCAGGCAGATGTATAGTTTCTGAAGACTGTTTAGTTTCATGTACGAACAGTCGTTGCAGCCGCAGGTTGAGTCGACGGAGGGAGCGGGGATGAAAATTTTATCCGGACAGGTTTTTTTCATCTGGTGCAGGATTCCGCTTTCGGTAGCGACAATAAATTTCTTTGTGGTACTTTTTGCCGCATAATTGAGCAATGCTGTGGTCGAGCCGATGAATCTGGCCACCAGCAATACCGGCTTTTCGCACTCCGGGTGGGCTATAAACTCGGCATCCGGGTGTTCGTTCATCAAGTCGATAATTTTTTCGACGGAATATTTCTCGTGAACCATACAGGCTCCGTCCCAAAGTACCATGTCGCGTCCTGTCAGGCTATTGATATAGTTCCCGAGGTTTTTATCCGGGGCAAAAATCAGTTTTTGTTCCGGAGGAAAG
>JAEUSS010000481.1 GCA_016788685.1 Prolixibacteraceae bacterium
GCTTCAAGCGAGGTCTTCTTAATTATACCTTTCTTGGTACACAGAATTATGAAATTGTTATTGATGTAGTCCGGATCGGTAAGGTTTTTCACATTAATATAAGCCAGAATCTGGTCATCCTGCTCAATATTAATTACGTTCTGAATCGCACGTCCCTTAGATGTTTTCGTCCCTTCCGGAATTTCGTATACTTTTAACCAGAAACACTTCCCTTTCTCGGAGAATAAAAGTAAGGTATTGTGCATGGACGCATTAAACATGTGTTCGAGGAAATCCGAATCCCTTGTTGTGCTTCCTTTCGAGCCAACTCCTCCCCTTCCCTGAGTTTTAAAATCAGACAGCGGAGTCCGTTTAATATACCCCATGTGTGAAATGGTTATTACCATCTCTTCGTCGGCATAGAAGTCTTCAGGATTAAACTCTTCGGCATTCGGCACAATTTCTGTTTTGCGATTATCGCCGTATTTCTCTTTAATTTCGAGGAGTTCATTTTTAATTATCTCCATACGAAGGCTGATATCTGCAAGTATATTCTTCAGATGCTCAATGAGTTTCAGAATGTCTTCGTATTCCTGATGCAATTTGTCCTGTTCGAGTCCGGTCAGCTGACGTAAACGCATCTCAACAATAGCCCTCGACTGGATATCAGATAAGTTAAAACGCTCAATCAACTGAAGTCTGGCTTCATCCGGGTTTTTTGATGCCCGGATAATGGCGATTACTTCTTCGATGTTATCGCTGGCAATAATAAGTCCTTCCAGGATATGTGCACGTTTTTCAGCCTGATCCAATTCAAATTGAGTTCTCCGGATAACGACTTCGTGCCGGTGTTCAACAAAATAATGAATCAGGTCTTTCAGGTTAAGCATCTGAGGCCTTCCGTTTACTAAGGCAATATTGTTAACACTGAAACTGTTTTGTAACTGTGTATATTTATAGAGCTTGTTCAGAACAACATTCGAAATTTCATCCCGCTTGATATCAAAAACGATACGCATTCCTTCGCGGTCTGATTCGTCATTCACATTCGAGATTCCTTCAATTTTCTTTTCATTAATCAATTCAGCAGTTTTCATAATGAGCTCTGCCTTATTAACCATGTAAGGAATTTCAGTAACTACAATTTTTTCGCGTCCGTTAGGGGTGGTTTCAATATGAGCTTTTCCACGCACTACAATCCGTCCTCTTCCGGTTTCAAAAGCATCCTGAACACCTCTGTATCCGTAAATAATACCGCCGGTCGGAAAATCAGGAGCCTTAATAATCGGGATCAGGTCTTGTACATCAATGTCCGGATTTTCCACGTATGCCACAATGGCATCGATGGTATCCGAGAGGTTGTGTGGCGGCATATTGGTTGCCATACCCACTGCAATACCTGAAGCCCCGTTGACCAACAATTGTGGAATCCGGGTAGGCAGGACAACAGGTTCTTTCAACGACTCATCAAAGTTTGGCTGAAAATCAACAGTATTTTTTTCCAAATCTGAAAGGGTCTCTTCCGCAATTTTTGATAGCCGGGCCTCGGTATAACGCATCGCTGCCGGACTGTCGCCATCAACTGATCCAAAGTTTCCCTGGCCATCAACCAAGGGATAACGCAACGACCAATCTTGCGCCATACGTACCATGGTAAAATAAACCGATGAGTCACCATGCGGATGGAACTTTCCTAAAACTTCCCCAACGATTCTTGCCGATTTCTTATAGGGTTTATTGGATCCGGTCCCCAATTCACTCAGTCCGAATAATACGCGACGATGAACAGGCTTTAAACCATCTCTTACGTCGGGAAGTGCTCTTGAAACAATGACAGACATCGAATAATCGATGTAAGCTGATTTCATTTGCTCTTCAATATTAATCTTGATAATTTTTTCGCCTTCAGCCATTTACTCCTCCTTTAATAAATTTGCTTAAAAATTTGACTGACAAAAATACAAAAATACTTCTTGAATCAAGCGATTTTCCCGCATTTCATTGTTATTTTCAGAATAAGATTTTAACAATGCAATGTTCAAAAAATCAGCATTTTAAACAACACACTTCGTATTTATTGCGTATTTTTGAATGTAGATGTGTACATTCGGTAAAACGTCTACCAACATTTAGGAATACTTTTTGTTATTTTGAATACGCAATTTATTAACGTGACAAAGCATATGGATTCACAATTTTCACCACGAATTAAAGATGTTCTTTCGTACAGCCGGGAGGAAGCTATCCGACTGGGTAACGAGAGCATCGGTTTAGAGCATATTTTTCTTGGAATCCTGAGAGATGGAGAGGGTGTTGCTATTGAAATTCTTACGAATCTGAGCGTTAATCTGTCCGAAATTAAGCAATCGATCGAAGAAAAACTGAGGACAGGTAAAGACGTTGATTCTCAAGCATCTGTACAACTACTCAAATCGGCTGAGAAAGCATTGAAACTCGTTTATCTGGAAGCACGGGCATTTAACAGCCCTACCATTAATACCGGCCACCTGCTGTTGGCCTTGATTAAAGATAAAGAAAGTCTGATCAGTAACATTTTGAGTGAATATCACATCAATTATTACATCCTGAAATCGAGGCTGGAAGATTATAAAAATCCGGAAGCCAAATCAGATTTTGACGATGAAGATGATGATTCGGATGACAACTTCTCAAAATCAGCCGGAGGTGCATCTTCGTCTTCCTCAGCAAAGAAACCGGCGAATCCCAAATCGGAAACCCCGGTGCTCGATAATTTTGGCGTAGACATCACCAAAGCTGCTGAGGAAAATAATCTGGATCCAATTGTCGGGCGGGAACGTGAGATTGAAAGGTTGGCCCAAATCCTATCCAGAAGGAAGAAAAACAACCCGATTTTGATTGGAGAACCGGGAGTAGGTAAATCGGCTATTGCCGAAGGTCTTGCCCTGCGTATTGTTCAGAAAAAAGTATCACGGGTCTTGTTTGACAAGCGCGTAGTAAGTCTTGATATTGCTTCAATCGTTGCCGGCACTAAATACCGGGGACAGTTTGAGGAAAGAATGAAAGCCATCCTGAACGAATTATCAAAAGTGAATAATGTTATTCTGTTCATCGATGAAATTCATACCATTGTTGGTGCTGGTGGCGCAACAGGTTCGCTCGATGCTGCCAATATGCTAAAACCGGCTTTGGCCCGAGGCGAAATCCAGTGTATCGGAGCAACTACGCTTGATGAATACCGTCAACAGATTGAAAAAGACGGTGCTCTGGAACGGCGGTTCCAAAAGATTATGGTTGAACCAACCTCCGTCGACGAAACGATTGAAATCCTCAATAATATCAAACAACGCTACGAAGATCATCATAACGTAGCTTACACTCCGGAGGCCATCGAGGCCTGTGTCAAACTGACAGCCAGATATATTCCGGATCGTTTTTTACCTGACAAAGCAATCGATGCACTCGATGAGTCCGGTTCACGCGTTCATATTTCAAATATTAATGTTCCGGATCGGATTATTAAACTGGAAGAAAAAATAGAGAAAACAAAAGATGAAAAAATAAAAGCAGTTAAAAGTCAGAATTTTGAACTTGCTGCGAATCATCGTGATAAAGAAAAAAGCCTTCTCCAGCTTCTTGAACAGGAAAAAGAAGAATGGGAAAAAGAACTGGTCAGCCATCGGGAAACTGTGACAGAAGAAAAGGTTGCGGAAGTGGTTGCCATGATGTCTGGCGTTCCGGTTCAACGAATTGCCCAGGCCGAAGGCAAACGCCTGATGGACATGGGGAAACAGATAAAAGGCAGTGTGGTTGGGCAGGATGATGCGATCACAAAAATCGTGAAGGCTATCCAACGAAACCGGGCCGGTTTGAAAGACCCCAATAAACCCATCGGTTCATTTATTTTCCTTGGCCCGACCGGAGTTGGCAAAACCCAGCTTGCAAAAGTCCTGGCTAAATATTTGTTCGACAGTATTGATTCACTCATTCGGGTAGATATGAGCGAATACATGGAGAAATTCTCGGTTTCCAGATTGGTTGGCGCTCCTCCCGGATACGTTGGCTACGAAGAAGGCGGACAACTAACCGAAAAAGTCCGCAGAAAACCCTACTGCGTTGTACTTCTCGATGAAATTGAAAAAGCACATCCGGATGTGTTTCATCTATTACTTCAGGTGCTGGACGAAGGACGACTGACAGACAGCCTGGGCAGAAGTATTGATTTTAAGAATACAATTATTATCATGACTTCGAACATTGGCTCACGCCAATTGTCAGAATTTGGCCGGGGAGTAGGCTTCAATACTCAAAGCGCCGCTGACGATGGCGATCATGCCAAGTATATCGTAGAAAAGGCTCTTAAAAAGGCTTTTGCCCCTGAATTTCTGAATCGCATCGATGACGTGATCATGTTTAATCCGCTAACTAAAGAACATATTCATGAAATCATCGACATTGAATTGAAAGGACTTTATGACCGGGTTAATTCACTGAATTATAAATTGAAAATATCTGCTGCTGCTAAAGATTATATTGCAGAAAAAGGATATGATGCGCAATTTGGTGCCCGTCCGCTGAAACGTGCTATTCAGAAATATCTTGAAGACGAAATGGCCGAAGTCATCATTCGGGCTTCGGTGGTACAAGGAGATACCATATCGGTAGGCTTTGACAAAAAGACCGAAAAAATAAAGATCAAAATTCTTTCGTCAGAACAAAAAAAATAAAAGATCAGGAAAACCAGGTTTAGGCCTGGTTTTCTGCTTTATAAAGGTACTTCATAACCATCAGCGAAATATCGTCAGCCTGACGTGATTCCCCTGCATAAATCATTATACTTTTCATTAGTCTTGAAACCAGCTCCTCACAGCTCAAGTCGTTCAGGTTCCGAATATTTTTCTCCAGCCTTTCAGTGCCGTAATGCTGCTCGTGCGAATCTCTGGAATTAATAACCCCGTCCGTATATAAAACGATTGTATCATTAGCCCGAAGTTTAATTGTACTGCTTCTGTATGTTTTATCCTTGTAGATTCCCAAAGGTAATCCATGACTTTCTGACAATGTCCGCAAGGTTCCGTCATGATGAAGTATGTACGGATAATTATGTGCCGCATTGCAATAATCCAATACTCCTGTACGAACATTAAAAATTCCGAGAAAGAGCGTAACAAAATATTGGTTTGAATTCTTTTCACTCAATTCGTTGTTCACACAGCTTACCACATCTTTTGATGATAACATTTTAGAATTCGACTTGATCAGTGTACTTGCGATAGCCATAAAAAGAGACGCGGGAATACCCTTACCTGAAACATCGCCTATTGCAATTAACAGATGATCCTTATCAATGAAAAAGTAATCATATAAATCTCCGCCAATGGCTTCCGCCGGTTTCAGAATTGCAAAAAGATCAATTTCCGGATGTTCCGCAAACTCTGGTTTGCTCGAGGGTACAATATTCTGTTGTATCGCCCGGGCAGACTTTAAGTCTTTTTCAAACTTAAGTTTCTCACTTTTGGTTCTCGTCTGGTCGTTGATTAATAAACCATACTTCATTTGCCAATCTTCCAGACTTTCTGCCAACATTTTTATCTCATCTCTTGATTTACCAGTTTTTTCGGGCAATGAACTAAAGCGCTGAATAGCATGCGTCACACGCACCAACGGATTGAGTATATACCTGAAAACAAATAGATTAAATAGAAACAAAACAAAAACTCCAATTCCGGAAACAAGCAGCACTTTTCTGAATGTGGAATTGATTTCCCGGAATAATTCTTTATGAAGAACAACTGTTACGACCATCCAGTTGTAGTTGGGCAAAGGTGCAAAATGGAACCAGCTTTTCTGATTGCCGAAATATGGCGAGAAACAATATCCGCTGCCAGTTTCTCCTTTCTTGATTTTGTCAACAATTGCAGCAACATTACCACTGGCAAAATAAGCCTCATTTTCAAAGATGTTTTTGTGCAAACTCCACTCATATTCAGGATGAGTAATATAAGTCCCTGACTTATCTATGATGAAAGTACGACCACTCTCTCCCACCTTCATTTCAGATAGCATTTTTTGCATTCCCGTCAAAGATATTTCGCACGAAACCAGCCCAATGACACTATTAGTATCCGGCGAACAAACAGGTATAAGATAGG
>JAEUSS010000505.1 GCA_016788685.1 Prolixibacteraceae bacterium
CAGTTCGTCCTCCTGTAAAACGCCATCACGAACCGAAATCAGAATTTCGTCCAGTATCAGCAAATCGGGTTGTTCGTGCTGAATAAATTCAGCGAGTTCATGTAATCCGTTTTTCACGTCCTCACGGCTGCTTTCGCGGGTTACCTGCGGGTTAAACGACCAATGTCCTTTGGTAAATCCCAGGATCGTAGCTCCCAGTTTCTGTAAACTGTGTATTTCGTTGTAACCATACAGTTCGGGCTGTTTGTTGAAATGGGCATAGCAAACCCTCAGTCCGTGCCCCAGTGCCCGAACCGCCAGCCCAACCGATGCTGTGGTTTTTCCTTTTCCCTCGCCGGTATAAATATGTATTAATCCTGTTTCCATCGTGTTGCATGTTTCGGGTTACGGGTTTCAATCCGGTGTTAACCTGTAACCCGCATCTCGCAACCCGTAGCATTTTTAACTATTATTTTTCTAATATACTGTAAACGTACTCCATATCGCAGCTCTCGCGCAGCAGTTCGGCCAGTTTGTTGTACTGTTCGTTTTTGTATTCCGGATAATTGAACTCCTGAAGCCGGGTTTCTTTTCCGCAGCTTTTCAGCACCGACTGAATAACCGGCAGGTTATCGAAAATACCGTGCAGGTAGGTTCCCCAGGTTTTTTCATTCAGGAAACACCCGTCAGGCGAACCGTCAGCAAGTTGAGTCAGAGGTTCTCCTCCCAGCAATTCGGTTTGTCCCATGTGAATTTCATACCCCAGGCAATTCCCGGGGTCATTTCTGAAAGTGAAGGTGCACTGAACGGTCTTTTTTTCATCGGTAAGGGTTGTGATTACCGGCAGGATTCCCAGGCCAGGCATGAAGGTTACCGAACCTTCCACCTGCTCCGGATCGTGAATTTCGTGCCCCATCATCTGGTAACCGCCGCAAATGCCGTACACGGCATTCCCTTTTTGGTGGCTGTTCAGGATTGCCTTTGCCAATCCCGACTTTCGCAGGTTGTCGAGGTCGGCAATGGTATTTTTCGAGCCGGGGATGATCACCACATCCGCCTTTTCTATTTCTTCCGGATTGGCTGTGTAAAACAGGTTAATTTCGGGAATCCGCTCCAACACGTTAAAATCGGTAAAATTCGACATGTGCCGCAACAGCACCACGGCGACATTCACCAGTCCTTCTCTTGTTTTTCCGGATTTGTGGTCGATTACCACCGAGTCTTCGTCGTCAACGTGTATGTCCTGGAAATACGGAACGATGCCGACAACAGGCACTCCGGTCAGTTGTTCCAGCATTCGTTTTCCTTTGGCAAACAAATCAATGTCGCCCCGGAATTTGTTGATCAGGATACCTTTCACCAAAGCCCGTTCATCCGGAGGCAGCAATTCGAGGGTTCCGTAAACGCTGGCAAATATTCCGCCCCGGTCGATATCGGCAATCAAAATTACAGCCGCGTCCACTTCGAGTGCCACCCGCATGTTGGTAATGTCTTTGTCGCGCAGGTTGATTTCGGAAATGCTGCCAGCGCCCTCAATCACCATCGGATTGTATTGACAGGCGAGCTTTTCATACGCTTTCATCGCCTCGGCAAACAGGGCATCGCGGTCGGTCCCCAGAAAATATTCTTTGGCCGACTGGTTGCCGATCGGTTTGCCATTCAAGACCACTTGCGCATTTTGGTGGCTGGTTGGTTTCAGCAAAATCGGATTCATTTCGCTGAGTGGTTCAATTCCGCATGCTTCGGCCTGAACGGCCTGCGCACGGCCAAGTTCGAGCCCGTCGATGCCGGCAAACGAGTTAAGCGACATGTTTTGCGCCTTAAACGGGGCCGGCGAATAGCCATCTTGTTTAAAAATACGGCAGAATCCGGCGTTGATGATGCTTTTCCCGACATCAGAACCGGTTCCGACAAACATGATCGGGCGGAGTGTTGAGTTGCTCATTTTGGGAGATTAAAAGTTGTGATTTGCCCGTATGTCAGCGGCGTACGAAAGGCTTCGTCCGGAGTTTTGCCGTCAAGCAGGCACATCAGGGCGCGAATTATTCCGGCGTGGGTAAAAACGACCACCCGGCGGAACGAAGTTTGGCGCAATTCGGTCAGAAAAGAATCGGCTCGCGCAATCAGGTCAACGAACGATTCGCCGTTTGGACAGCGGGTATTCACATAATCGGCAAACCAGTTTTTCCCTTCCGCAGAATCTGAAACCGAGTCCCAGGTCATCATTTCCCAGTCGCCAAAGTTGAGTTCGGTCAGCCGGCTGTCGGTTCGGATTTCCGGTTCTGGTATAACTGCATGGGCCAGCCGGGTGCAGCGGCTCAACGGGCTTGAAAAAGCTGCGTCAAACCGTTCCCCGTCAAGTTTCTGCCTGATTTGATCCATTTCACTCCGGAAAGTTGGAGCCAGCGGAACATCGGTAATTCCGTAGCAAATGCCTTTCGGAACATCAACCGTAGTATGCCGGACAAGGGTTAGTTTCATGCCTGAATAGTTTGAAAAACGACGAATCCAAGGTAAAACACCACTTCTGAAATTTGCTGTAAAGCGCCCAGACAGTCGCCGGTGTAACCTCCCAGATGGCGGGTGATGTAACTGCGGAAGACAGCCGTGGTGAGCAAAAGAACCGGCAAGACAGCCAGCGAATAGGCGAACGGTATAAAAACTAAAAATGCCAGCCCGAAAAGTAAAGCCAGTGTAAAATCGAAACCTTTGCCTTTTTGCCCGATGGGTTTGGTTTTGCTGGTGGCATCTGCACGGGAGTATTCAGAAGTGTAGATAACCAGAATGGGCATCAGCCGGCTGACCGCATGGCCTGCCAGCAGGACGACCGGGATACTGTTTACTTCAATGGCCTGCAGACTCATGAATTTAGTTGCCAGCATGCCAAGCAGTCCGATGCTTCCGTAGGTGCCGATGCGGCTGTCTTTCATGATGGTGAGGATGCGTTCGCGGGTATAACCACCTCCGAAACCGTCGCAGAAATCGGCAAATCCGTCTTCGTGGAAGGCGCCTGTCGCCAAAATTGTTGCCAGCATGCTCAGCAAGATCGCCAGCCCTGCCGGAAAAATAAACTGCAAACCGTAAAACACCGCAGCGCCAACTCCGCCAATAATCCAGCCGATGAAGGGAAAATACCGCGTTGAACGGTTCAGGATCTCATCGGAGTACGGCAGGTTTTTCGGCACAGGGATGCGCGTGTAAAACATCACGGCGTTCAGGAAAATGTGCAGTTGGTTTTTCATTGTTTTACTGTTACGGGTTACAAGTTCCGGGTTGCGAGTTTATCCCGCAACCCGGAACTGGCAACAATTTACTCTTTATTTGCCACTCCGGCAGTTTCGAAGCTGGACATCTGGTTCAGGAAGTTGACCGCCGCCTGTACCAAAGGGAATGCTAATGCAGCTCCGGTTCCTTCGCCCACACGCAGGTTCAGGTGAAGCATCGGGCGGGCATCCATGTGTCGGAGCATCAGCTGGTGTCCCTGCTCGTCAGACGAATGGCAGAACACACAATTGCCGCGAACCTCGGGATTCATTTGTATGGCGGTTAATACGGCTGCAGTCGCAATGAAACCGTCGATCAGCAGGATCATTTGCTGGTCGCAGGCTTCGAGCATGGCACCGACCATCATGGCAATTTCCAGCCCGCCAAAAGTCGCCAGCGTTTCTTCCGGAGTTTGCGGGTTGTATTTTTCAGAAATTTCTTTCAGGATTTGTATTTTCCGGACCAGTTGTTCTCCGCGGGAACCCGTTCCGGCGCCGGTGCAGCTTTCGATCGGGATGTTCAGGAAACGGTGCATTAGCAGGGATGAGGCAGACGTATTTCCGATTCCCATCTCCCCAAATCCGATAATGTTACAGCCACGGGCCGCTTCCTGCTTCACCTGTTCACGGCCTTTCCCAATGGCCGAGAGGCATTCACTGACGGTCATGGCCGGTTCGCGGCGCATGTTGCGCGATCCGCGGGCAATTTTGGCATTGGTAATCGGGGCGTCTGCCGGAAAATCGAAATCGACACCGGCGTCGATCACTTTCAGGTTGAATCCGTTTTGACGGCAAAACACATTGATCGCCGCACCTCCGCTCACAAAATTCATAACCATTTGCCAGGTCACTTCCTTGGGGTAGGCACTGACGCCTTCATCGGCCAAGCCGTGGTCGGCAGCAAAAACAAGAAGTGCCGGATTCTTTAGTTCAGGAGTGAGTGTGTTTTGGATCAGACCGATTTGCAGGGCTAAATCTTCGAGCAGGCCGAGCGCTCCCAGCGGTTTGGTCTTAAAGTCGATTTTGTGTTTGAGTTGTTCGTTGAGGGTCATGGGGTAATGTATAAAATGTTGTCGTTGTTGTTGGTTATAGTCAGGGTTTCACTTTGAGTGAAGCCCGGACTAGCCCAAGGATGTTTCTGCTATTCCGTCCGAAAGATGACTTTCGCTTTTTCGAGCCTCATCGCGCGGACGGGAATCCGTTTTTGTTTCTCTTATCCCCCGGATTAAAATCCGAGGTTATAAAACCAAAAACCGCGTAGCGGTTTTCCAGGTGACCGATGTGTCTATTGTGGGTCAAACTATTTAATTTTTACCGGGATGCCTGAAACCATCAGGAAAACTTCGCTGGCTTGCCGGGCGATGTACTGATTCATCCAACCCTGAAGATCGGCAAATTTTCGTGCTGATTCTTCTGCCGGATGAACGCCCATGCCCAGTTCATTGCTCACCACAATCAGGTTCATCTCCTTTTGCACAAAACGGTTCCACTCGGGTTTGGCTTCTCCGAGCGAACGGTCGGCGTCAAACTGATTGTCGAAAAAGATGTTGGTCAGCCAAAGCGTGATGCAATCGAGCAGGACGGTTTGGCCATCCACCTCACAGGCCGAAAGCTCTTTCTCCTGTTCGATGTTGATCCAGTGCGGGCCGCGATCGTTCTGGTGGCGTTTGATGCGTTGCCGGAAATCATCGTCCCAGACCCTTGCAGTAGCCAGGTAAATTGGATTTTCGCTCTGTTCTTCGGCCATGCGCTGGGCAAAACTGCTTTTACCCGAACGGGCGCCACCGGTGATGAAAGTGATTTGAGCCATGATTCGCTGGTTGTTTAGTGAGCTTTTATTGAGCGGGTGACTCAAAGTCACCTGCTCAATTTGGTAAAATGTTTTTATTCCAGAAAGATAGCCATTGCAGGAGATGCACCTACAGACTCTTGTTTTACGAATTCTCCGGATGGTTTATAAATCTTCAGAAGTCCGGCACCGGTAACATTCTCGCCAACGAAGAGATATAAATTGTCGTCTTTAGGATTGACATTTACCCCCCTGATTCCAGGGATATTACTGATTAGGCTTTGAGCTGCGAATTTTTTCGTGGCGGTATCAAAGACGGAAATTGCGCCGGTAAATACAGTATAGTCGGAATTGTATTCTCCGTTAACTATATATAGTTTAGATTGGTCATTATTCATGGTCATGATTGAGGCATATTCCGTACTGACATTAGCCAACGGGTAGGTTGCTGTCAGCTTGTCGGTTGTGGTGTTGATGTATCCCACTCCGGTTTCAGTTGAATAACTGGACCAGGTACTAACCAGAGAAACGTACAGGTTGTTCGACTTGTCTTTCGCGAAATAAGAAGTAACGGCCGGCGTTTCGATGTAGGTAATTGCTTCGGTGCTCAGATTGATAACAGCAACTGCTTTTTTGTAGTTTAATGCGGCATACAGTTTCCCGTTAACTATTTCAAGATCTTCAGCCCCTCCCGGTAAACTGATTTTCTTTTCAACTGCTCGGGTTTTGATGTTGTATTTGGCAATATAGGTGTCGGGCATAGTTGACCAGTCGGGTTTTGTTCCCAGACAGGAGATGTACAGGTAGTCGCCGTTGGCAACAGAGGTGCGGGGTTTGGCAATTTGGTCAGTCACTCCGTTTTTGGCCTGAATGAAAAGCGGGTCAACCGTCATTACTTGATCAGGGGCATTTCCCATCATAAATATCTCATCGTTGTATTTGTAGATGTGATGGATGTTTGACAACAATTCCAGTCCGCTGTTCTGAGTTTTGTAGTAGTTGTTGGTCATGGTTCCGGTGGTGTAGTCGTATTTCGAGATACTGGCACCTCCGTTTTCATAATTCCCGTAGTTTACAATGTAACAGCCTTTAACCCTGTCGC
>JAEUSS010000538.1 GCA_016788685.1 Prolixibacteraceae bacterium
CTGGCATTCGTCATGGCAAACGCAGTGAAGCAATCTGTCGCTTACTTCGTCATTGCGAGGTACGAAGCAATCTGTCGAAGCTTGTCACGACCGGTTGTCAGTAAAAAAAGAGTGATTGAATTGAATTGAATTAAAATTGAAAGCAATGGTCCGGATCAATCACCCATCGCATCTTCGGTGTTTCGCGGGTGATTCAAAAGGATGAAAATCCTGAAAGGGATTAAATGTTAATCACCGGCGGTGAAACCGTCGGGCTAAAAAGCAATAAAACATCGAACCCCTGACCAGGGGTTCAATCGGGGCTACGGTTATTTTACAACGGGTATACAACCGTCGTCATCAACATGACACCCGGTCGGGCTTAGCTAAATAACAGCTCCCCGGGATTGTAACGAGCCAGAACCCCGAAGTGGGTTTGATATAAATTTTGAACGGTCTCTAAAAAAGAAGTATCAGTATTGCGATTTTAAACAGCTTCTTACAACAGAAGAGGAAAGAATTGAGAAAGATGATGCAAAAGGGTTTTTACAGGGCGATGGTTACGCTGCTTTTTTGTGCGGTCTTCGGGCTGCACGCGAAAGGGCAGGAGTACCCGTGGACCTTGCAGTATATTAATAATATGCACACCCTTAATCCGGCCTTTGTCGGCATGTGGGACAAGGCGGGGTTTATGATCTCGACACGGAAAGACTATGTTTCCATCGATGGTGCGGCTTTTTACCAGCAGCTTGCGATGTACACTCCGGTGAAGAACACCGAGAGCGGTGTGGGGTTTAATGTGGTGAAACGAAATGTCGGCTTCGAGCGGCAACTGAATATCTCATTCGATTATTCCTACCAGGTGCGGCTCGATATGTACAATTACCTGCGTTTCGGGCTTCGGGCCGGTATTTCAAACTACAGCCCTAACCTCGACAAGTATCAGCTTTATCCCGACCGGATTCCCGATGAGGAATTCCTGACCGATGTGAATCACCAGTTCATGACCATCTTTGGCTTCGGGGGCGTGATCTTCAACGACGACTATTACATCAGCCTTTCGGTGCCGCAGGTAATCAGCAACACCTTTAAGGCCAACCGCGACGGGTATTCTTCGCTTCAGGAGTTTAAGACGGCCTATTTGTCCGGAGGCTATGCTTTTAAGTTGCCCATGAGTGTGAGGCTCCGGCCCAACCTGCTTGTGGTGGGCACCGTGGGAAAACCGCTTTATTTCGATTTGTCGGGTACGGTTTATTTCCCCGGAAACCTTCAGTTTGGCCTGAGCCTGCGAAGCAACAAGGCTACCTCTTTGCAGGCCCAGTATACCTTTGCCAATAACCTGAGGGTTGGTTTTGCTTCGGAATATGCCGTTTTTCAGGACATCAGCAGGTTCCAGGTCGGAACCTACGAAATTCTGGTCGGGTACGACTTTAACCTCTACCGGAAGAAAAATGTGAAACCCAATTACTTCTGACCGCCTGTCAGGGGCTATGATTGCTTGTCCGATGGCTCTGCGCGCCTTTCCTCAGGCTATGCGCACTTGTCCGATGTCTGTGATGACCTGTCTGAGGCCAATGCCTGGCAGCTAGTCAGTTGAAATACACATCAAAAAAAATCCTGGCAAGAAACGACTTGCCAGGATGGGGATGGTTCGGAGTATTTTTAGTTCCCCAGTTCTGACAGGAACTTGATCCGCATTAGCCGGATGTCGCTTTCAGAGTATTCGTCTTCACCGAGTTCTTTCAGGGCCGCGTCAATGCTGTCGTCTTCAGCTTCCCTGAAATAATCAAAGATTTCTTCCTGATGGTCTTCGTCCAGAATTTCTTCGAGGTAATAGTCGATGTTTATTTTGGTTCCGGAGTTTACAATGGTCTCAATCTCGGTGATCAGATCATTCAGGCTGATACCGGTGGAGTCGGCAATGTCGTCGAGCGAAAGTTTGCGGTCGATACTTTGGATGATGCTCACTTTCATTTTCGATTTGTTGGCCACGCTTTTAACCACCATGTCCTGGGGGCGGTCAATTTCGTTTTCTTCCACGTACGATTTGATCAGCTCTACAAACTCCTTTCCGTAGCGTTTGGCTTTTCCTTCGCCAACGCCCTGGATGTACTTCAGTTCTTCGATGCTGACCGGGTACTGGAGGGCCATGTCGGCCAGCGACGGGTCCTGGAAGATCACAAACGGAGGCAGGTTCAGCTTCTTCGATATTTTCTTCCGTAAATCTTTAAGCATCGAGAACAGCTCCGGATCGGCGGCTCCGCTGGCCTGGGCCGCGGCGGCGTTGGCTTCTTCCTCGATGGCATCGTAGTTGTGGTTGCGCACCAACAGAAAATCGTGGGGGTTTTCCAGGAAGTCGTAGCCTTTCTGGGTCATTTTAAGCAAACCGTAATTCTCGATGTCTTTGTAAATGAATCCGGCAATCATGGTCTGTCTGAAGACCGCATTCCAGAATTTTTCGCCGTGGTCGTTACCCGCGCCAAAGGCTTCGAGCTCGTAATGGCGGAAGGACTTAACGGCTGCAGTCTGTTTCCCGGTGAGTACATCCGAGAGGTGTTCGGCTTTGTATTTTTCCTTGACTTCAACGATGGCTTGCAAGGCACGGCATATTTCGTCCTTGGCTTCAATCTGTTCTTTCGGAGTGACACAGTTGTCGCAGTTGCCGCAAGGTTCGTCCAGCTTTTCGCCGAAGTAGTTCAGGAGGATAATGCGGCGGCAAATGGCCGATTCGGCATACGAAGCGGTATCGAGCAGCAGTTGTCGCCCGATTTCCTGTTCGGCAACGGGTTTGCCCTGCATAAATTTCTCAAGCTTCTGGATGTCTTTGGCCGAATACAGGGTGATGCATTTGCCCTCGCCGCCGTCGCGTCCGGCGCGTCCGGTTTCCTGGTAGTAGCCTTCGAGGCTTTTCGGAATGTCGTAGTGGATCACGAAGCGTACATCAGGCTTGTCAATTCCCATCCCGAAGGCAATGGTAGCCACGATCACGTCTACTTCCTCCATCAGGAATTTGTCCTGGTTGCCCGAGCGTGTAGCCGAGTCCATTCCGGCGTGGTAAGGCAGTGCCTTGATGTTGTTGACCACCAGTGTTTCGGTGAGTTCTTCAACCTTTTTGCGGCTTAAGCAATAAATGATACCTGATTTCCCCTCGTTTTCCTTGATGAATTTGATGATCTGGGATTCCGGTTTTGATTTGGGCTTTACCTCGTAATACAGGTTGGGTCGGTTGAATGAAGCCTTAAAAACGTTGGCATTCAGCATTCCGAGAGTCTTTTGTATGTCGTGCTGCACTTTGGCGGTTGCGGTTGCCGTCAGGGCAATCAGCGGAGCCTGCCCGATTTCGGATACGATGGGTTTGATGCGCCGGTATTCAGGCCTGAAATCGTGGCCCCATTCGGAGATGCAATGCGCCTCGTCGATGGCATAAAAAGAAATCTTGACATTTTTCAGGAAGTCAATGTTGTCTTCTTTGGTCAGGCTCTCCGGAGCGACGTATAGCAATTTGGTTTTTCCGCTGTTCACGTCGTCGCGTACCTTCTGGGCGGCAGCTTTGGTTAACGACGAGTTTAAAAAGTGGGCAATGCCATCTTCAGCGCCAAAACTCCGGATCGAATCCACCTGATTCTTCATTAAAGCAATCAACGGAGAAATAACGATAGCAGTACCCTCCATAATAAGTGCCGGTAACTGGTAACACAACGACTTTCCCCCTCCCGTTGGCATCAATACAAATGTATCGTTGCCTTCCAACACACTTTTGATCACTTCTTCCTGTTGGCCTTTAAAACGATCAAATCCAAAGTATTTCTGGAGTTGCTCAGTCAACTTATATTCTATTCCCATAAAAAAAGACCGTTTACAGATCAAAAAAATAATTGCGTTTTTCTATTAGCATCCCGAAGGTATATAAAATATCAATTCAAATCCAATGACTCTGGATGAATTTGAATACTTTTGGCCGTGCGTTAAGTAAATTTAAGATACAGGCTTCCGGAAGAATTCGGAATATAAACTATATTTGTCCGAAATTTTTTTTAACCAATCAGATTCCATTATTTCCTGAACCATGGCTGAAGAAACCAACAGAGAAGAACAATCAACAAAAAATAATAAAGGGAAGGAACCTAAGGCTGAGATGTCGTTTCTCGACCATCTGGAAGCTTTGCGATGGCACATTATCCGATCGGTTATTGCGGTTATAGCTTTTGGCGTTCTGGCATTTATATACAGCGATTTTATTTGGAATTCAATCATTCTGGCCCCTAAGAGCAATGACTTCTGGACCAGCCAGATGATCATTAAAGTCAGTAATTTCTTTGGAATGCAATCCGACGGGTTAAACAGCAAACCTCTCGAATTAATTAACTTTAATATGTCGGGGCAGTTTATGGTTTCAATATGGACTGCTATTATTGCCGGTTTTATCGCGTCTTTCCCTTATGTGGTCTACCAGTTTTGGAGTTTCATAAAACCCGCGCTGTATGAGAATGAACGGAAGCATGCCTCGGGAGCCGTTGCCGTGATGTCGGGACTTTTTATCCTGGGAATTTTATTTGGTTACTACCTGATCGTACCTTTTTCTATTGATTTTCTCAGTTCGTACAGCGTTAGTGAGCAGATCACCAATCAGATTAACATACTGTCATACATCAGTTCGGTTACTTCCATTGTAATAGCCGGAGGGGTATCTTTTGAGTTGCCTGTTATTGTTTACTTTTTGAGCAAAGTGGGGTTGTTGACACCCCGGTTCCTGAGAAGGTACAGAAAGCATTCGTATGTGGTTTTGCTGATCGTTGCTGCTATCATCACTCCTCCGGATGTGCTGAGTCAGTCTTTGGTGGCTATTCCTCTTGTTATCCTTTACGAGATCAGTATCTTTATCTCAGCCAATGTGGTGAAAGCAAACCTCAGAAAGCTTGACGAAATTTAACCGGTCGGCCTTAATATCCTCAAGATGAAACTCAGAGCAGATAATATTGTAAAGAAGTACCGAAAACGCACCGTTGTGAAAGGTGTTTCATTTGAAGTCAATCAGGGAGAAATTGTCGGACTGCTGGGGCCTAACGGTGCCGGCAAAACCACCTCTTTCTATATGATTGTTGGGCTGATAAAACCCTTCTCGGGCCGGATTTTTCTCGATGACGAAGAAATAACCATGATTCCGGTATATAAAAGAGCGCAGAAAGGAATCGGTTATCTGGCACAGGAAGCATCGGTTTTCAGGCAAATGAGCGTCGAAGACAATATCCTCTCAGTTCTTGAGATGACCAATTTTCCTAAAGATTACCAACTCGAAAAGGTCGAAACCCTTTTGACTGAGTTCGGGCTTCAGCATATCCGGAAAAGTAACGGGTATCAGCTTTCCGGAGGTGAACGGAGGCGTACCGAGATTGCGCGTGCCCTGGCCATCGATCCGAAGTTTATTTTGCTTGACGAACCGTTTGCCGGTGTCGACCCGATTGCGGTTGAAGATATTCAGCACATTATAAAGACATTGCGCGATAAAAATATTGGAGTTTTGATCACCGACCACAACGTCCACGAGACGCTCACCATCACCGACCGGTCGTACCTTTTGTACGAAGGATCGATCATGAAGGCCGGTACTGCGGAAGAACTTGCTTCGGATGAGGAAGTCCGGCGTGTTTACCTGGGGCAGAATTTCGAACTTCGCTAGTCTGCCGGTATCCGGAAACAAACAACTCTAAAAAGATTTACGCGGGCTGTTGTATGTATAGAATTTTTGATATACATTTGCACCGCATTTAGCGGGCGTGGCGGAATTGGTAGACGTGCCAGACTTAGGATCTGGTGCCTTACGGCGTGGGGGTTCGAGTCCCTTCGCCCGCACAGCAGAAAGATAACCGCCTTGCTTTACCTTAATCGGGATAAGCAAGCGGTTTTTATTAATTTAAAGCAACAGGTTTTGGATACGGAGCTGTTAAAAAGGTTCTTCTTCCTTGCTGATTCCCAATAACTTTAAGCGGAAAATTATGAATATTACCAGAGAAAACATCGACGAACTGAATGCCATTCTCACTGTATCGATTGAGAAAAATGACTACGAAGCTACTGTAAACGATGTTCTGAAGAACTATCGTAAAAAAGCGAATATGCCGGGCTTTCGTCCCGGAATGGTTCCGGCCGGACTGATTAAGAAAATGTACGGAAAAGCTGCATTGGCAGAGGAAGTGAATAAAA
>JAEUSS010000615.1 GCA_016788685.1 Prolixibacteraceae bacterium
CCGGGAAAACGATTGGGGTAGTGGGGTTTGGCCGCATCGGGCAACGAGTTGGCGAAATAGCCCGGGCCTTCGGGATGAAGGTCATCTTTCAGAACCGGTCGGTAAAGTCAGATGTTCCGGAAGGAATGGTCCAAAAAAATCTGGCGGAGGTTTTTGCTGAAAGTGATTTTGTGAGTTTGAATTGTCCTCTCACAGCCGATAATGGTGCTTTTGTCAACAAAAAACTGCTCGAAACCATGAAATCTTCGGCCGTGTTGATCAACACCGGAAGAGGCGGACTGATCAACGAGGCTGATTTGGCAGAGGTGCTGAATTCAGGCCGGATTGCAGCTGCTTGTCTGGATGTGTTGTCAACCGAACCTCCTTCGCTTCAAAACCCGCTTATTCGGGCTAAAAACTGTTTTATCACTCCGCATGTTGCCTGGGCAACATCTGAGGCGCGCCAACGTTTGATGGATATCACGGTTGACAATTTGAAGTGCTTTCTGTCAGGAAATCCGAAAAATGTGGTGAAGCCATAAATTGCAGTGATATAAGGCAACCCGGTTAATTTGAATATCGTAATCAAAGTAGTTTAAATCTTAAAAGCAGGGCAAAATGAAAAGGATCTATGTGCTTGTTTTGTTGAGCTTATTTGTAGGACTGAGTGGTTTTCAGGAAAACGGCAAAAAGGAGAAAAAAGCTCGGCAGCGGTTAGAAATGGCTCAGCTGATTCAGAGCGGGCAGTTTCGGTTTGTTGCCCGTACAGCCCATTCGGATCTGGGTACCTTTAATCATCTGGCAGCTAACTATGATATGGTGTTCGATAGTCTCCGTGTTAAAGCTTATCTGCCATACTACGGGCGGGCCTATTCGGCTCCGTACGGCGGCAGCGGAGGTGTAAAATTTGATCTGAAGGCTTCGAAACTCGACAGGAGCTGGAATGAGAAGAAGAAATTGTTTACCATAACGGCAGACTTATCGGACTCAGAAGACTCCTATTCCATTTTCCTGACTGCCGGACTGGATGGATATGCCGACTTGAAAATTACCTTTCGCAACCGGCAGTGGATTAGTTATTACGGAGTAATTGAAAAAACGGAAGCGGTGCGCCATGAGCAGAAATGAAAAAGGACCAGATCTTCTGGTCCTTTAATGTTTTTGGTTTAAATGTCAACCCCTGGGGCAACATCTATTATATCACTTAAATACTATTCTTCATCCAATTGATCGTCGCTATATTTATAATCCAATTCGTCAAAACTTTCATCTGCAAAATCGTCGTAAATAGATAATCTTCTTTTTGAGCTCTTATCCTTCTGCAGTTTGGTGCTTTTTATCGAATCGCCATCTGCTTTTAAAGGTTCGATACCTTTTTTTGTAATTTTCAGATTCTTGTTTGTTTTCATTTCGAAAAATCTAAAAGTTTGATAATTAAAATTTTAAAAGTTAATGAATCGTGTTTGTATCAGTTTGTTAAACTATGAAAAAAAAATAAATATTCAAGTCATTCAGATTAAAATTAATATTTCCTGATTTTTTGATTACCTGATAATCTGCTTATTATAACTTTTTATTCTGAAATGAAAATAAATACGATGAAATGTTCTTAAATGTTCCTGCTCATTCTGAAAATCTTGAATTAGTCTTATTTTCGTCGGTGTAATAACAAATGATATGAGGAACTATTTTGTAGCATTCTTCGTTTTGATGAATTTGGTTGTTTGGGGCCAGAATTATTCTTCCGGAGATAAAAAAGCCCTGAAGCTGTTCGGCGAAGCTAAATTGGCATATGAGAGCAGCCTTTTCAGTAAATCCTTGCAACTTCTTGATGAAGCCCTGGAAAAGGATTCCTGTTTTTTTGAAGTTTATTTATTGAAATCAGATATTTTTCAGGAACTGGATTCGGTTGCACTTCAGATCTCGGCCATCGAAAAGGCATTAAACCTTCATCCGGAGAAAAATCCAAAACTGTATTATTTGCTGGGAAATGCCTGTTTCAAGGCGGCTGAATACCAGAAAGCAGCCGATGCGTATAAAAATTACCTGAAACGGGTTGATGAAAAGGATGTTTTGGCAGGCAAGGCCCGCGGGAGTATGGCCAAATGTGAAAGTGCCGCTCAGTTGCTCGGGCATCCGGTAGCTTTTGTTTCTGTTAATCTGGGTAACTCTGTTAATTCGGATGATGATGAATACTGGCCAAGCCTGACTGTCGACGGACAAACGCTGGTTTTTACCCGGCTGATTGGCTCTAAAAGGGCAAACGGCCAGCGAAAGGCTATCGGTCAGGAAGATTTTTATACATCCCAGTTTCGGGACAATACCTGGCAAGCCAGTCAGCCCATGTCTTCGATCAATACTGCTTACAACGAAGGGGCACAAACAATTTCATCGGACGGCAAGTTGCTTTTTTTTACAGCCTGTACCCGAAATGACGGCCGTGGCAGTTGTGATATTTATTTCTCGCGAAATAGAGGCGGTGTCTGGTCGGTTCCTTTGAATGCCGGCGAACCTGTCAATTCTCCTGCATGGGAATCACAGCCTTCCATTTCGGCCAATGGAGAAACATTGTATTTTGTGAGCAACCGTAAAGGGGGAAAAGGTGGTATGGATATCTGGAAGTGCAATTTGCTGAGGTTTTCGGAATCGGGAATGCCCGTTTGGGGATATCCGGTTAATTTAGGCGATTCTGTCAATACTCCCGGGAATGAGATGTCGCCCTTTATTCATTCTGACGGGAAAACGCTCTATTTTGCTTCCGATAACTGGCCCGGGCTGGGAGGTTCAGATATTTTTTATTGCCGGTTGAACAATGACTCGGTTTGGGGGCGAGCTCATAACATCGGTTATCCGATCAACACCAATAGAGATGAGCAGGGATTAATTGTTGATGCTGCAGGGCGAAATGCCTATTATTCATCTGATCGGCCCGGATCGAGAGGAATGGACATCTATTCGTTTGAATTATACCCGGATGCGAGGCCTGATCCGGTTTCGTACATCAAAGGCAAGGTGATCGATGAAGATTCGGGCGAGCCGCTCTGTGCGCAGGTGGAACTGATTGATCTGGGCAATTCAAAGCCGGTTGTGAAGGACGAGTCGTGTCGGGAAGAAGGTGAATTTCTGCTGTGCCTGCCGTTGGGGAAGGAGTATGCATTTAATGTATCGAAAGAAGGTTATCTGTTCTACTCAGAGAATTTTCAGTTAAAAGAGAAGAAACAGATTGTTGATCCGTACATTCTTGAAATCAGGCTGAAAAAGATTCAGATCGGGGGTGCTGTTGTTCTCCGGAATGTTTTCTTCAATACCGGTTCACACGAATTACTTCCTGAATCAAGAGCTGAACTCCGTAAACTGGCCGATTTTATGACCCGGAACAACATGGTTGTTATCGAGATTGGTGGTCATACCGATAATGTGGGCGCTGCAGAGATGAACCAAAAGCTTTCGGAACTACGTGCCAAGGAGGTTTATCGGTATTTGGTTGACGGCGGGATAGACCAAAGCCGGATGCGTTACAACGGTTACGGACTTTCTCAGCCTGTTATGCCGAACGATACTCCGGAAGGCAGGGCGCTTAACCGGAGGACCGAATTCAGGATAATCAAAAACTGACGGCGTTGAGATTTTAAGCGGCGAACTGAATCCCGTTCATATCTCATAGTCGGTATAACCAAGGTCGTACGGTGTTGCCTGATAAACGTAGTAGTTCAGCCAGTTGGATACCAATAGATTGGCATGGCCTCGCCAGCGCATCAAAGGTTCGTTGTCAGGGTTGTTGTCCGGGTAATAGTTGTCCGGAATTTCGATGGGCAGTTTCTTCTTCAAATCCCGTTTGTATTCGGTATCCAGCGTATATCTGGAGTACTCGGAATGCCCGGTGATAAAGAACTGCTTCCCGTCTTCGGTCATTACAATGTTTACACCCGATTGGTCTGATTTTGAGACGATATTCAGTTCCGGTACTTTCAGGATGTCTTTTTCCAGAACTTCAGTGTGTCGGGAGTGCGGAACAAAATATTCATCATCAAACCCCCTGAAAATGGGCAAAGTATCGTTCAGATTCCGGTGCTTGAAAACTCCGAACATTTTTTTACCGAGCGGATATTTCGGGACTCCGTAAAAGTGGTAGAGTCCGGCTTGTGCGGCCCAACAAATGAATACCGAGGAGGTCACATGTTCGCGCGACCAGTCGAATATTTTGGTCAGCTCTTTCCAGTAGGTAACTTCTTCGAAAGGAAGCATTTCGACCGGAGCCCCGGTAAAAATCATTCCGTCGTATTTTCTTGATTTTAGCTCGTCAAAAGTCCGGTAAAAGGCCTTCATATGAACTTCAGGCGTATTTTTTGATTCGTGACCTTTCATCCTCAGAAAATCAACTTCAACCTGCAGCGGCGTGTTCGACAACAAACGAATCAGGTCTGTTTCCGTAGTAATTTTTACGGGCATGAGGTTGACAATGATGATTTTTAACGGACGAATATCCTGGTGAGCGGCACGAGATTCGTCCATGATGAAGATGTTTTCTTCTCTCAGCAACTCGATGGCTGGTAGTTGGTCAGGAACATTAATGGGCATGATGTCAAATGTTTAGATGAAATAAATTCCGGAATTCCAGATATAATGCTGGAATTCCGGAGGCAACTGTGAAATTAGCCAATTTGATTTAAAGCCTGATCAAAATCGGCAATTATATCATCGATATGCTCCAGGCCCACAGAAACGCGCAGTGAGCTCGGTGAAACGCCTGCAGCACGTTGCGCTTCTTCTGAAAGTTGCGAATGTGTTGTTGCAGCGGGTTGAATAATCAGTGTTTTGGCATCGCCTACATTGGCCAGATGGCTTACCAGTTTCAGGCTGTCAACGACTTTTATTCCGGCATCCTTGTCGCCTTTTACTTCAAACGAAAGAACACCGCCGGCGCCTTTGGGCAGATACTTCTGTGCCAGCTTAAACGACGGATTGCTTTCCAGCCCCGGATAGTTGACACTCTTGACTTTCGGATGTTTTTCGAGCCATTTGGCGAGGGCCAGCGTATTCTGGATGTGGCGTTCCATGCGAAGCGAAAGTGTTTCGAGTCCCTGAAGCAGCAGGAATGAATTGAACGGGCTCTGTGACGGGCCGATGTCGCGCAATCCTTCGACACGCGCTTTGGTGATGAAGGCAATGTTTCCGAACGGACCGTCGAAATTGAAGATATCCCAGTATTTCAGCCCGTGATAGCCTTCGGAAGGTTCAGTAAATCCGGGGAATTTACCATTTCCCCAATTAAAATTTCCGGCATCAATAATCACTCCGCCGATGGAAGTTCCGTGCCCGCCAATCCATTTGGTTGCCGACTCAACGACGATGTTTGCGCCATGTTCAATCGGGCGGATCAGGTAACCGCCTGCGCCAAAGGTATTGTCAACAATAAACGGGATGTCGTATTTCTTTGCAAGTGCGCCCAGTGCGTCAAAATCAGGAACCACATAACCCGGATTTCCGATGCTTTCCACGTAAATGGCCTTGGTATTTTCATCGATCAGCTTTTCGAACGATTCAACTGACAGGTCTTTTGCCAGACGAGCCTCGATACCCAGTTTTTTGAATGTAACGGTGAACTGATTGTATGTACCTCCGTACAGAAAAGGCGAACTCACGAAGTTGTCGCCAATACCCATGATGTTGGTGAAGGTTAAGAACTGGGCCGAATGTCCGGAAGCAACACCCAGAGCCGCAACTCCGCCTTCGAGTGCAGCGATTCGTTGTTCGAACACGTCGGTTGTCGGATTCATGATCCGGGTATAGATGTTTCCGAATTCTTTCAGGCCAAACAGGTTGGCTGCGTGTTCGGCATTGTTAAATACGTACGACGAGGTTTGGTAGATAGGGGTTGCCCGCGAGTTTGTTGTGGGGTCAACCTGTTGTCCTGCATGTAGCTGCAGGGTCTCGAAGTGTAATTTTCTTTCAGTCATGGTATTCTATTTAGGGGTTAAAAATGATCGTTAAAAAATATGTTGTGAATTTCGGTAATGGCCTTTCTGGTGTCTTTTTGGTCGACAATCAGGTAGCTTACGAGGTCGGAGGCGCCTGAGCCGCTAAGGAGTACATTAATTTTATGCTGGGCCACAGCCGTAAACAGTTTGGCTGATACTCCGTGATGATGTTGCATTCCGTGGCCGACAACAGCGATGAGTGAAACCTGATCTTCAATGATGATTTCGCTGACTGAACTCAGCGGTAACAAACGGCATATCTCACGTGCTTTTTCAATCTCTTTCTTATTCAGGATGATATTGATGCTTACCTGAGAAGTGATGACCGAACGGATGTTGATGGCCGACTGGTGAAAAGCAGTGGTCACTTTGGCCAGAATTCCGGGTTTAAAACCGACTCCCGGACCGTTTAGTTTCAGTATCGCGATTTCATCGGTGAAAACCACGCTTTTGACGACATTGGGCGAAACAAATGATTCTGAGTTGATCGTGGTTGTCAGCTTTTTGCCGCGATTTGCCAAATGGTAGATCTTTATTGGTATGTGTTTGTTGATGAGAGGTTCAACAATCCGGGGGTGGATGGACTGTTCGCTGAAATAGGATAATTCGGAAGCCTCGGCATAAGTCAGGCGGGGAATCAGCTTCGAATCCGGAACCAATTCCGGATCAGATGTCCTGAATTCTTTGTCCAACTCCCAAAGCTGGAGAGATTCAGCCTCGGTGAGCCTGGTGATTCCTGCGGCCGAATAATCGGCGGATCGTTTTCCGAGCCGGGCAATTTTCCCTCCCAGAGTAATTCCGTATGACCCCGGCACCAGGTTTATGCCTGGCTTTAGCCGGCCTTTCACATTTTCTGATTCTTTGTAAAGGATGCTCGCATTTCCGAACTCCTCGGTTACTGTCAGGCCAATGGTTTCCGGGAAGGCTAATGTTGAACTGATGTGATTGTGGTTCAGGAATAAATGCAGGATTCCGGTTGTGATTCGCTCGGAAAAGCTGATGACCTGATCTTTTAATGTCAGCGAGAAATCGCCGGTAAATTCAATGCCTTTCAGGAGTTTATGCAGATTTTTCAGCTCTTTCTTCAAATTTGCATCAGGTTCTGACTGTTGAAATACCTGAAGTTTTTGAGCCGTAATGGTGTTTATCTGGCTAATGATCAGGTCGGAAGTTGCTGAGTTGCTGATCAGTAAATCGATACCTTGTTCGATGGTTTGTTGTATTTCAGGGACGGCGGAAACTACTACAGTGACATCATTCCCTGAGTCTTCCAAAAGTTTGGCAAAAGCTTCGAGTACAGGAAATTTAGATAAACTGCTTCCGCCAAATCGTACGACACAATTTGACATGATAAAAGTTTAAAAAGTGATAATTTGGAAAAGAAACGATTGGATTTTAGCCTTCAAACAACATGATGATCACACCGCTCGAAGGCTAGCGCATTATCATAGACATACCGGACATTAAAGAATCATTGCAACCCATGGGGTGGGAAACACAGAAAGTGGCGTATTTTGCTGTATGATTCATATTCGATATTCTGATGCTATTGGGTGCAAACATAAAACAGTTTTTCTATATAGACAAAGGAGTATCCGAAATGTTTAGGTTAAATAATTGTTAAGCGTTTTGTTGTGCTGTAAGTGGTTTGTTATTAGTGTTTTGTGTTGGGTGTGGATAATGGTTGATTCCCTGTTTTTTCTTCCTGTTGATTACCAAACACTTTTTTAAAGGTATTAAATATGATTTCGGTGAGCTCTTCTTCGTCGATTTTTAACGCCAGAGCAGCCTTTTGATAAACGCTGCCAACGGAAATTTTTCGGTCGTCGGTTTCCAGAAATAATTGCTCCGGAGGGATTGTTTGTAAGGCGTTTTGTTTGGATTGGTCGTTCAGAAATTGCTCGCCGACTGATAGAAAAAAACCATGTCTGACCAGACTTTGTGCTGTTTGCTGATTACCCCTAAATCCATGAATAATCCAGGGAATTTCAGCCCTGGTTTCTTTTTTTAGTTTCAGTAATTCGGAATATGCCCGTACACAGTGGATAATTAAAGGTTTAACGGCTGTATGGGCAATTTGTATCTGTGCTCTGAAATACAATTCTTGCAGCGCGAAACTGGTTGATACAGATCGGTCCAGGCCGCATTCGCCAATAGCGATCATATTCTTGAGTTGTGTTGCGCGTTCAATTTCCTGAAGGCATTTGTCAACCTTAACAGTTTCGATATGCCACGGGTGAATACCGGCTGAGAAGAGGTGATTTTGCCGGACAACGGGCAGATCCTGAGCAAAAATATTCAGTATTTGAATGTGCTCTTCTTTTTTTAGCTGATGTGTGTGGATGTCAATTTGTTGCATGTCATAGATTGTTTGCAGGGCTCGTGCTGCCTAAGATCAAAAATAGTTGGTTTTGGCGGAATACGCATATCATCAGAATTTTTATTATAAATTTGAATCTTATCGATTGAAGAGTATGGATATTAAATATCATCTCCGGATTGCTTTTTTCCTGTTGTTGCTGCCTGTGGCGGTGAGCGGGCAGATTTCGCAAGGCGGGGTTCCTATGCAGGTTCTGAAACAAAAGTCAGTTTTTTCGGGCGTTGAGGATCTGGTTGTTATGCCTGCAGTGGACGGTCTGAAAATGAGAAGGGCAGACAGCCGGTCAGGTCCGGATATGCTGAAACCATTTAAGTTTGCACATTCTTTTGAGGTTTCGCTTTCGCCCCAAAACTCGGGGAAATGGTACAATACATCCGAAGTGAATATATGGCAGTTGCGAATCCGCTCAACCGGAGCTTTTTCGTTGAATTTAATTCTGAATAATTTCAGGCTTCCCGAAAATGCCCGTTTATTCCTGATTAGTTTGTCGACCGGAGAAATCAAAGGAGCTTACACTTCTCAAAATAATTCTGATAATCAGATTCTTGCTATTGAGCCTGTTGCCGGAGATGAAATGCTTGTGCAATACGAGGAGCCGGTTAAAGTTGCATTTCCCGGAGAGTTCACGATTTCGCGTGTCGCTCACGATTTTGTAGGGATTACAGCTTCCGGAGGACATCGGCCGCTGGGTATTTCGGGCTCCTGCAACATCAATGTTAATTGTAATGAGTTTGACGGTACTGAAGAGTTGCGGGATGCGGTTTGCCGGCTGATTGTTAATGGAACCGAAATTTGTACCGCCACTTTAATCAATAATACCTCTCAGGACGGAACTCCTTATGTTTTAACAGCCTATCATTGCTTGTTTGATGCCACCCGGCAAAAAACAATGGAAGAAATGGCGCAGGTATCGGTTTATCTTTTTAATTACGAATCGCCGTCGTGTTCATCGGTTGATGGTGATGTTAGCCGTTCGTTATCAGGCAGTACACTGAAGGCATCGTTTGATAGTCTCGATTTTGCATTGTTACGCTTAAATACAAGCTTGCCGTATCATTACCGCCCCTATCTGGCGGGTTGGAACAGGCAGGGAGTGCCGCCGGCCAGTTCCGCATGTATTCACCATCCTTTGGGAGACATAAAGAAAATAGCTGTCGATAAAGATGCTGCAGTAACCTCAACTTTTAACTCCGGCTATCTGGCTAAAGGTTTTTGGAATATTCGGCGGTGGGAAAGAGGTGTTACTGAGGACGGATCGTCCGGCGGGCCGCTCTTTGATCAGGACAAGCTGCTGGTAGGTACGCTTACCGGAGGCTCCGCAACTTGTTCTCTGCCCACCAACGATTATTTTGAGAAGTTTTCACTCGCCTGGGATTATCGGAAAGAACCCGATAAACAACTGAAAGTGTGGCTCGATCCGCTGAACCTGAATGTGGAAAAACTTGCCGGATTGATGCCTAATTCAGGAGAAACACTGTGTAAGCCAATAACCAATATAAAGGACCATGAAACCTTCTCATCGGCCCCGGTCACCGGAGGATCAGCTTCAAAAGGTTATTGGAGTGGTACCAATGAACTTGGATTCACTGAATTTGCAGAGAAATTCAGGTTTTCAAAGAATTGCTTGGTTCAGGGAGTCTCTTTGGGAGTTTCCAAATTGAAAACCAGTTCATTATATTCCAATTCTTTTGTAACCATCAAGGTGTACGAAGGGAAAGATAAGCCAGTAAAATTGTTGTACAATGAAAAATACAGCATCAGAAACCTGAGCAGTGATGCAATGAATTATTTCAGGTTCAAAGAACCGGTAAGGACTTCCGGAAATTTTTTCGTGTCGTATGATATTTCGCAAATGCGCGATGGTGACACGCTGGCTGTATACATGGCCGACCGGAAACAGGATGTTTCAAACAGTTTTCTACTTAAGAATCAGTCAGGCTGGTCGGCATACAGTTCACAAAACCCGGACGGGAATGGTTCAGCCCTGCTTATGGAGTTAATTGCGTGCGGCGTTGAATACCGGCTGATTAACGATGAGTTTGATTCGGAGTCGGAATTTGCCCGCTTTTTCCCGAACCCCTTGCCGGCCGGTTCGGTTTTAAATATTCTGGCGGCAGATTCTATTGACTGTCCGGAAGATGTTGCGGTTTACGATTTGTTGGGGAAAAGGCATCGTGTTCCGTTCTCGCAGGAAGGACCGAACAGCATGAGCCTCGATTTCAGGAGCCAACGACCGGGGATTTACTTTGTCCGGCTGGAAGTTGGTGGCCGACCGGTTGTTGGAAAGATTGCCTACATTCCTTAGAATGTAAAAACGGAGTGAATCAATGTTTTGTCAATCAGCTGTTTGTGAATTTCTCCCAATGAACCATGTCTGCCAATGGTTTACGCGATTTTGCCGGCGCTTGGGCTGTTGTATATCCCGGCGGGATCAGGGCGATAGGCTCGACGTGGTCAGGTAAGTTCAACACTTTTCGGGTAAGGCCCACGTCAAAGTGACAGACCCAGCAGGTTCCAAGTCCCAGATCCGTTGCTTTCAGGACCAGGTGATCAATTGCAATGGCGGCATCAACGTCTGCAAGGTCTTTGTTGTCTTCAGCCCTTTTCCACGAACGGTTATGGTCAGTACATACAGCAATACATACCGGTGCTTGTTTGAACCAGCTTCTGGGGTAAGCCGCATGTATCTCTTCCAGGTTTTCCGGCGAAGTAATCACTACAAACTCCCAGGGCTGGTAGTTATGCGCCGAAGGTGCAATATGTGCGGCTTTCAGAACTTCCAGGATGGTTTCCCGGTCTACCGGCTGGTTGGTATATGACCGGACAGAAAACCGACTGTTTATGAGTTGATCGAATTCCATTTTGTCGAAAATATATGAATTACTAATTAAATTAAAGTGTTGATTCAGATGAGGTTTTATTGCCAGGGTTCAGAGTTCAGAATTGTTAAATGCATCCGCAAACAAATCCCTCAGCCATACCTTCCAGCAACTCTTCAATCGCTTTTTTTTCGCGATCGGTTCCTTCGCACTCCCTGCAAACCGGCAAATTGAATTGTTTGTTCATCTTGTCATTCTGCGGATCAGTTTCTTTGCCGCAAACAAAGCAACGGGTTGAAAAATCAGGCATCGTGTGGATATTTATTTCAACAAATTCTGAGGCTAAAGTACGTCAATAAATCTGAATCTGAAATCGTTTTTTGAACCATGTTGTCACGAAATAAAAACGGTTAGAATACAATTTTACTGATTTATTGACAGTTATTCGGCCATAAAAAGGCAATAATGACCGATCATAAAGCAATTCGTGGCATGGCATGATAATAGTAAAAACCAACTCAAGATTTAAACATTATAACTACATTTGTAACTTTCATTTTTTGATCACTTAAAACCCAGATAATGGCATTTATAAACAAAATTCTAGGCAAGTTTCTCGGCTCGAAAGCTGATAAGGATATGGCCGAAATCGCTCCGTTGCTTGAACAAATCAAAAAAGAATACGAACGCATTAAATTGTTGCCGAATGATGAGCTGAGAGCTGAGTCGGCCCGGTTGAAAGCGGTGATTAAGGAACGGATTAAACCGGAAGAAGACCGCATCAACGAATTGAATGAACTGGTTGAAACGGTTGATATTCAGGAAAGCGAGAAGATTTATCAGGAAATCGATAAACTGGAAGAAAAAATTAACGATAAACTGGAAGAGGTTCTGAATGAGATTCTTCCTGCTGCATTCTCAGTGGTAAAAGCAACTGCCAAACTCTTCGCCGAGAATGAGCGGGTAATTGTTAAAGCAAGTGATTTCGACCGTGATCTGGCCGCTACCAGAAACAGCATTCAGATTGAGGGCGACAACGCGGTTTGGTACAACAAGTGGATGGCCGGCGGAAACCAGATCACCTGGGATATGGTGCATTACGATGTTCAGCTGATCGGGGGTATTGTGCTGCATCAGGGTAAAGTGGCCGAAATGGGTACCGGTGAAGGAAAAACACTGGTTGCTACTTTGTCGGTATTCCTGAATGCTTTAACCGGTCGCGGAGTCCATTTGGTTACCGTGAACGATTACCTGTCGAAACGTGACTCGGAATGGATGGGACCGATCTTTGAATTTCACGGACTGAGCGTTGATTGCATCGACAAACATCAGCCCAACTCAGAAGGACGCCGCAAAGCATACCTGGCCGACATTACCTACGGAACAAACAACGAATTCGGTTTCGATTACCTGCGCGACAACATGGCCATCAGCCCACGCGATCTGGTACAGCGCAAACATCATTATTCCATCGTCGACGAGGTTGACTCGGTTTTGATTGATGATGCCCGTACGCCATTGATTATTTCGGGTCCGATACCAAAAGGTGAAATTCAGAAGTTTGAAGAACTGAAACCTAAGGTTGAAAAGTTATACGCAGCTCAGCGAAACCTGACCAATCAGTGCCTCTCGGATGCCAAACGCATTTTGACTAATCCGAATGCCACCAAGGAGGAAAAAGAAGAAGGGGCGATTTTGCTGCTCCGTGCACATAAAGGCTTGCCTAAAAATAAGGCACTTATTAAATTCCTGAGTGAAGAAGGAATTAAAGCCATGATGACCAAAACAGAGAATTTCCATATGCAGGACAATAACAAGCTCATGCATATCATTACTGATCCTCTGTTCTTTGTGATTGAAGAAAAACAAAATTCGGTTGAACTGACCGACAAAGGTATCGACCTGATCTCGGATGATGTGGATGATCCTACATTCTTTGTTTTACCTGATGTGGGTTCAGAGTTGGCTGAGATTGAAAATAACAAATCACTTCCGAAAGAGGTTATTTTAGAGAAAAAAGAGGAACTGCTGACCAGCTATTCCATTAAATCGGAGCGTGTCCATACCATTAACCAGTTGCTCAAGGCATATGCCATGTTTGAAAAAGACGTGGAATACGTGGTCATCGACAACAAAGTGAAGATTGTAGACGAGCAGACTGGCCGTATCATGGAAGGCCGTCGTTATTCCGACGGACTGCATCAGGCGATTGAAGCTAAAGAACATGTAAAAGTAGAAGCTGCAACTCAGACTTTTGCAACCATCACCCTTCAGAATTATTTCAGGATGTACCATAAACTAGCCGGTATGACCGGTACCGCTGAAACAGAAGCAGGTGAGTTGTGGGACATCTACAAATTGGATGTGGTGGTTATTCCGACCAACCGCAAGGTAATACGCGATGACCGCGAAGATTTGGTTTATAAGACCAAACGCGAGAAATACAACGCGGTAGTTGAAGAAATTGTAGCACTCAATAAAATCGGAAGACCAGCCCTCGTTGGTACAACATCCGTCGAAATTTCGGAATTGCTGAGCCGTTACCTCAAAATGCGGGGCATCAAACACAATGTGCTGAACGCCAAACTACACGCCCGCGAAGCTGAAATTGTAGCTGATGCCGGTCTGAAAGGTATGGTAACCATTGCAACAAACATGGCAGGTCGTGGTACCGACATTAAGTTATCTCCGGAAGTAAAAGCATTGGGCGGTTTGGCCATCATTGGTACCGAACGCCACGAATCGCGTCGTGTCGACCGGCAGTTGCGCGGACGTGCAGGACGTCAGGGAGACCCGGGTTCTTCGCAGTTCTTTGTTTCGCTGGAAGACGACTTGATGCGTTTGTTTGGTTCCGACCGGATTACCGGTATTATGGATAAAATTGGTCTGAAAGAAGGCGAAATGATTCAGCATTCCATGATTACCAAGTCTATTGAACGTGCCCAGCGGAAAGTGGAAGAAAATAACTTCGGAATTCGTAAGCGTTTGCTCGAATACGATGATGTGATGAACTCTCAGCGAGAAGTTATCTATAAAAAACGCCGCCATGCCTTGTTTGGCGACCGCCTCGAGGTTGATATCCTGAATACCATGTACGATGCAATTGATAACCTGGTAAATGAATATCAGGCCAACGGAATGTACGAAGAATTCAACATGGAGTTAATCAGGTTGATGTCGATGGAAGCGCCTGTTTCAGAGCAGGAGTTCGGAAGGATGAAAGCGGAAGACCTGGTTGAAAAAACATATCAGGAAATGGTTGCTGCTTACACCC
>JAEUSS010000623.1 GCA_016788685.1 Prolixibacteraceae bacterium
CGCCGTTGCACCATTACCCACATAAACGATCAGGAGGTTTACCTATGAATAACATTATCAGTGTTGGCGGCATAGCCTACCTTCCGGAGGCGAAGGCTATTATTGCCATGAGTCCCACGAGTGATTTATATACCGAGCCGGATACCACGATTGATGTGGGCAAATACAAGAAAATTGTGCCATGGGGCGATGACAATATATGGCCACAACAGGTTATTCTAAATTCTCAAAAAAGCGAGGTAGTATCTTCAAACCTTGAGTTTAATGTATTGGCCGGTTATGGTCAGGGGATTAAGCCAATGCGCCGGATCCTCGAAGGTAATAAGGTTGTCGATTTTCAGGAAATATTCTCCGGCGAAGTATACGACTGGTGCGAAGACAATGACCTTTCAGGGTATTTTCTCGAACAACTTACCGACCTGAAAACCTTTTACAATCCATTTCCGGAAGCAATTGTATCAAATGATGGTACAAAAATTACATCACTCCGGAGCAAAGAAGCAACATTCTCCAGATGGGGTGCAATTGCCGCAAAAGAAGGCCGTATCTCCAGGCATTTTTATTCAGCAAAATGGGGCGATAATCCAAAGGAGGATGACGTAGTATTCACAGATGTGATTGATCGGTTTAACATGATCGCCTCATTGGAAGAATACATTGCAAAGAAAAAACGTCGGTTCATTATTCCGATCAATTTCCCGACTCCGGGAAGAAGTTATTACCAATGGGCGCCATGGCACAGCATTTTCTTTTCAGGTTGGTTCGATTATTCGCTCATGATTCCGGCATTCAAGAAAGCATTACTTAAAAATGGTTTGGGGGTAAAATTTATCATCTACATCTCACCAAAATACTTCGCCAACATTTTCAAATCCGAGGGGATTGATGTTAACGATCAAGAAGCTACTCAGGCACGCATTTCTAAAGAACATGCAGATTTTCAGGCATTTCTTACCAATGCTGAAAATGCCGGAAAAGGTATTGTAGCCATCAAAGAAATGATTTCTTCAGCAGCTGGGGCAATTCAAGAAAAACACATCGAAATCGAGGAAGTAAAAACAAAGATGTCGGGCGGCGAACTAAACGAAGATTCTTCCGAAGCTGCTTCCGTGATCAGCTATGCAATGGGCGTAGATTTGGAAATGCCTGGCAAAAATAGCGGATCAATGTCTGGTACCGACAAACGGGAACGTTTCATGATCCGCCAGTCTTTAATGAAACCTATCCGCGACCGGTTACTCCGTCCTCTCCAGCTGGTAAAACGATTCAATAAATGGGAGGATGATATTGTATTTGTTGTTCCGGATATTGAATTCACTACCCTCGATCAGAACAAATCAGGCAAACAGGAAACAAAAAAAACTTAAGCTATGCTGGTAAATACGATTGAAAAAATGACCAAAGTCATCCCAACCATTGTGGATGATGATTTAAGCAAATTTGATGCTTACCTGGTTGATGCCCGGCGTTGGCTGAAACGTGAAATTACCGGATCTGATTTGTATGATCTGCTTGAAACCATTTTGGTTGCAGTCTTGCCTGAAGAACCTACCGACGAACAAAGGGCAGCATTTGCACAGAATGCCGATTTATTGGCGTTAGCTGAAGCTATAATTGCATACAAAGCCTATTTCGAAGCTATTCCGTTCATCGATCTGATTGGAACTTCGTCAGGGTTCGCAGTTACTAGGACCGATACTAAGGCCCCGGCATCAAAAGAACGGGTTGAAGCATTGCGCCAGGCAACACTTAAATCAGTTGGCGAAACGATTGAAAACCTGTTGGAATTTTTGGAAGAGCATCCCGATTATCACGACGAATGGAAAGGATCTCCGGCTTACTCAATGCTGTCAGATACTTTTATCCTTACCGTTCGCGAATTCCGGAAGTATGCCCAATTCGACGGCAGCCGTCTGGAGTGGATCAAGCTTCACCCGCAAATGATGAATGCCATCAGGCTGAAGATCGATCCCCGGATCAGTCCGGAGCTTTCCGATCAGATCCTGGAACAATTACGTGATGGTGATCTGACCGACAAAAACAAGGCAATCCTCGAAAACCTTCGTTTTGCTTTTTCAAATTTCACGATCGGAAATAACGAACTGGCCGAATCCTACCTGGTGCGGGTCCGCAATGTAATCATGAAAAAACCGGACGATTATCCAGCATTCCGGGACAGTGACTTATACGCCTCAATTCTGGCCAATACCGTTACAAAAAATAAATCTGAAAATTCAATTTTTCGCGCTGGCTTATGAAACGAATTGACCTCAAAAAACTACCTGAAGCCTGGCATCAGTTGACACTTGATCAGGTTTATGCAGTTTCAAAGCTTTTCATCCGGAACAATGGCGCCAAAGATTTTACGGTCCGTTTATTCATGGCGATTTCCGGATGGAAACTGCTTAAAAGGAAAGAGATAAATGAATTTGGTAAATCATGGTATTGGTTCAGTGCAAAAGGAAAAGGGAAATTTCTGGTTGATGGTGACCTTTATACCGATTTTGTAAAGTCATTGGAGTGGATTGTTTCCGATATCAAACTGATTTCAGTACTCCCGGAATTTGGTTGGTTTAAACCGGTTGATGTACGGTTGTACGAAGTAACGCTCGATGAATATTTATTTCTCGATTCAGCTTTTACCGCCTACGTTAAAACCAAGCGAATAAAGTTTCTAAACCGGATGCTGGCCATTGTTTACCGGACCAAAAAAGAAACATGGAACAGCAATATCCTGGATAAAAAAGCACGCTGGTTTTGGCTCGTTCCATTTTATAAAAAATATGTGATTTTCCTGTGGTACATCGGTCTGAAAGACTTTCTGAAGACTGAATATCCATTTGTATGGCAATCGCCCGGATCAAGCGAAATCTCACAGGCTCAGGCCGTGCTCAATCTCCTTTCATCGCTCAATAATGGCGATGTCACCAAGAATAAAGAGCTCTTCAAAACTCATGTTCATGAGGCTTTTTACGAACTGAATCTAAAATCAGAACAGGCAATGAAACTCAAATCAAAATAACATGTTCGATCAATACACTTACCTCAATAACCTGATAACTGTTGTTCCTGAAGGCGAAGAAATAACCGTGATTCCTGAAATTAAAGCGGTGAAACGAATTTCCGGACTTCGCGAACTGGAAGAAATGCTCGAAGATCTTCGGGGACTTCAATATCCGCTGATTTTAGCTGAAGATAAAGGCGACGGCTTTCTTTCTTTTTCCGGCCGGAATTTGGATAATGGATATTATTCCTTTTACCTGGTATCGAAAGTAAAAATTGAGAACAGCGGATCCAGAACGGAAGTACAGGCACAATGCATGGCGCTGGCAAAAAAAGTATTCAAACAGATGCTGGCCGATTCCGAAAATTTTGGGGATCCGGCTTACGGGTTCGATAGTAGCCGGATTGATTACATGCGCGTTGGTCCCTTGGTCAACAACTTTCACGGGTATTCTTTCAGCTACATCATTAAGGACGAAAATATAACCCTGTAATGAGCGAAAATCTGGATCTCAAATTAACCGCTGAAGCCTGGGCTGAAATCGTTGTCGAACGATGGGAGAATAAGATCACCAGGCTTCGAATATATAAAAGCGGTGATTTGGTAAGGAGTTTCACACATCATGTAATCTCAAACGCAAATGGCAATCCTGAACTCATTGAATTTACCTTTCTGTATTACGGAAAGTTTGTAGATATGGGCGTTGGGAATGGTGTAAAATATGGCGAGGTTGAAAGCAGTAACCGACGCGCAAAACCTTGGTATAGCAAAACTTTCTTCGCCGAAATTGAGAGATACAAGGAAATCTGGGCTGAAAAATATGGACTAAAAGCTCAAATGACAATTATCGATTCAATTAACGAATCACCTAATAACTAAGTGATGGCAAACGAAACAGCAAAAGCGAGTATTTATCTGGAAGGAAAGCAGGCCGAGGCCGCTTTGGATTCAATGTCGCGCAGGGCAAAAGACCTGAAAAAAGATTTTGACGCTGCACAAAAGGCCGGCGATACAATCAAAATGAATAAGCTTGAAAAAGAACTCAGGCAAGTTGAATCGGCGCAACGGTCACTCCGGAAGGAATCATTCGACACTCAAAAGGTACTTCAGAACCTGAATGGATCATCTTTCAATGATCTGACTAAGGCGCTGAAGCAATCACAACGCGAGCTCAAGCGTATGAGTGAAACCGATCCGGGATATAAGGATAAACTCCGGGATGTGGTTACCCTAAAGACAAGGATAAAGGAGTTAAGCGATCAGCAGGCCGTCCACACTTCGCTGTGGGGAAAGATGGCCAACGGGGCAAATAAATACTTCAATGTAATGATGGCCGGAGTTGCTATTATTACCGGAGTAATTTTCTCGATGAGTCAGTTTGTCAAGGGAATGCTTGGTCTTGATGATGCTTTGGCCGATGTGATGAAAACAACCGGCTTAGCCAGGCGTGAAGTTCGGGGACTGTATGTCGATTTCAGATATCTTAACACACGCACTCCCAGGCGCGAATTGTTGGCGCTGGCTGAAGAAGCCGGACGTTTGGGAAAAACCGGAAAGCGTGACATCATGGATTTTGTGGAAGTGGCCAACAAAATCAAGATATCGCTTGGTGATGATTTAGGCGGGAATGCAGACGAAGCAATCCGCGATGTTGGAAAGCTCACCGAGATATATAAAGTTGGCAAACAATACAGCACTGATTTCAAAACAAGCTTGGAGAAAGTTGGATCCGGATTAAACCAGGTGGCCAATAATTCAAATGCTTCGGCCGGTTACCTCGTTGAGTACATGAAAAGAACCGGAGGAATAGCAGATCAGGCTAAAATTTCCGCCGCAAATATTATGGGATACGCCTCCACTTTTGACCAGCTGGGACAAAATGTGGAAATGGCCGCTACTGCACAAAGTAAAGTTATTGTTGACATGTTTACTGATCCGGCAAACTATGCCAGGATTGCTAAAATGGAAGTTGGAGCTTTCACTAAGCTCTTAAATACTGATGCCAACGAAGCTTTTGTAAAGTTTCTTGAAGGATTAAACGGCAACAATGAAGGTCTTTCGGTAATGGCCACCAAGCTGGACGATTTGGGCATTGATGGCGCAAGGGCAACCCAGGCATTAGCCGCTTTGTCATCAAATACTAAGATGGTTCGTGAACAGCAAGTTCTTGCCAACGATGCAATGGAAAAAGGCACGTCATTGCAAACAGAGTATGCGATTAAAAATGAAAATCTGGCCGGAAGTTGGGCGAAAGTTACAGCCATTATTCAGGCAAAATTCATCAATTCTGGATTCATTTCATTCCTAGAAAAAGTTGTGGGGAAAATATCGGAATGGATGCAACAGCCGGTTGAAGCTAAATTGCAAAAAGAACAACAGGAATTGAATGTGCTGGTTGGAGCGATCACAAATGTAAATACCAAACAGGAAAACCGGAATGACCTGATTAAAGAGATTCAGGAAAAATATCCCGATTTCCTTAAAAATCTGGATACTGAAAAGCTCACAAACGAACAGTTAAAAACCCGTTTGGAAGAAGTAAACAAACAGTACGAAGACAGGATCTTGCTCATGATCAAAGAAGATATGCTTCAGAAAAATTACAAGGAGCGTACAGAATTGAAACTGGAGGAACTTGATTTACTTAAGAAAATAGCTGCCTACGAAATTACAGCAGCCAAAGCAAAGGAAAAGATTAAAGGGGTAACCGATCCAAATCAATTCAGGTCCATCCTATCTCAAAAAGAGTTTGATGCTTTAAACAGCATTCCAATTGTAACTGCAGCACTCGAACGAAACAGAGCAAAGGTTGATGAATTGAAAAAATCAGAACAGGATTTAAATGATGCTCTTGGTCAATTACGGCAAAACAAACCCGCTGATACTGCTCCAGGATCAGAAACTCCAACTGCTCCGGATGCTCCAATTGCACCGTTATCCGACAAACAAATCAAAGCCAGGATTGAACAGATTGAAGCGGTAAATAATGCTGAAGTTGCAGCGATCAATAAAAAGTTTCTCGAAGAAAAAATTAATGAGGATCAGTTTAAAGGCGAACTGCTTGCCCAGGAATTAAAATTCTTATCAGATAAAATGGCTGTATATCGTAAAGGCAGTAAGGAATATACAGAAGCACAGCAACAATTTACACAGAAACAAGTTCAGGCTGAAAAAGAGGTAAAGGATCTTCTCCTGAGGGCACAGAAAGAATTAGCCAATGCCGGCATTGAAAATATGCAGGACGGTTTTGCAAAGGAAAAAGCCCTGGAAGAACAGCGTTGGAAGGAAGAACTTGACGGTTTGAAAAAGCAAATGATCGAAAAGCAAAAGCTTACCGATCAGGAAGCGGCATACAATGCAACCATTCAGGCAACCATTGCAGAAAAGACCAAAGCCCATACTAAAAAAATCAATGATATTGATTCTGCCAGCCTACTTCAAAAGCAAATGGATGCTGCTTTGTTTGCTCAGGCAATGGCTCAGACGGATCAGGACCGTTGGGCTTCTGAAGAAGCAATTGCGAGGGCTCAATATGCTCAGGAGTTGAAAGATGCAAATGGCAATAAAACAAAAATTGCCCAGGCTGAGAGAAAGTTGTCTAATGAAATTATCCGGATAAAGCTTGATGAACTTGACCGGAGACAGCAAATAGGCGATCAGGTTTTTGGTGCTGCAAACATGTTGTTTGGCGCCTTGGTCAATTTGGCCGACAAGGAGTCTTCCCTTGGCAAAGCTCTATTTCTATTTCAACAGGCCGCCGCCGTAGGTCAGATTATTTTCAATACCGGAATTGCCAATGCAAAGGCTTTAGCTGCTTCGCCACTTACATTTGGTCAGCCCTGGGTTGGAATTAATACTGCCACAGCTGCTGTTAATATAGCCGCGATTGTGGCTCAAACAATCGGTAATTTTACCGGCTATTCTGAAGGTGGGCACACTGGTCCAGGGGGAAAATACGAACCTGCAGGAATCGTACATCGGAAAGAATATGTGATTCCGGAAGATGGTACCGATAATCCAACAGTGCGCCAATTCATCGATATAATTGAAATTGCACGGCGCAACGGTTCGCTTGCCCGACTCGACCTTCGGCCGGTCATGATGTCTGTAATTTCAGGTAAGGGATATTCATCAGGAGGACATACATCACAACCGTCATCATCTGACCCTTCTTCACCGATTGATGTGTCGATATCCCCCCGCGATCCCGAACTCACCGCAGCCCTGAATATGAATACCAAGGCAATTGCGCTGCTCATGAAAAACGGGGTGCAGTTCCCGATTGTGCCGTTTAAGAAGGACTTGGACGAAATTTCGGATCTGCTGGATCAACCGGGCATGCCAGGCTTCAGGAAAAAATAATCCCAAAAAGGCAGAAGAAACATACTCTTCTGCCTTTTTTCTGTCCTTTCTGCTTCTGTGGATGGCGCCTATATTCGTCTGTATAAAATTCAAAAACCGTTATTTCCATGATCAATCACAGCATATACGGCGGACTGGTACAGCTATCGGGCAACAAAATAGAGATTGAGGTTGTGAACGACGATGTGAAAGGCGAATCGCCCCGGGCGCTGCTGAAAGCGACGAGCAGCACAAAAGAAATGCCTGACGGATCGTTGGTAGAGTCGATCCCAGGCGGACCGTTCATTGACCCTAAAGTGTGGTCCATCCAGCCGGACGGATCTGGCAAAGCAATCTTCGACTTCTCCGAGTACTTCGATGCCCCGGTTGATTACGGTTTTACTTTTCCGGCCGGAAATGAAATAGCCGTCAAGCATCCGCTCCGGTCTTTCGATCTGAATATCCTGGCCGGCTGCAGCTACATTGAAAATGACATTGCCTCGGCTGAATTCGGAGATAAAAAGGAATTGTGGCAAGCCCCCGGAAATGCCGTTGCCATCCGCATCCTGAAGGGCGGCATGAGCCAGGACCGACAGGCCAGCTACAACGAGAGCGGCCTGAACTTTTATCAGGACTATATTCAGGGGAATAAGTTTCTGACCCACCGCCCCAATTTTCAGCGGATCTCATACAATCAGCCGGTCAGGTTGTGGTACCTTCTTCCGGGAACTATACAGGTGGTTCGCTCGCTGATCGTTGAATATACCGCTGCTGATAATTCGGTAACTGCTTTGACATTTCCGGTGACACTCGATCCGGACGGGCTCTATGAGTTTATCCTTGACCCGTCGATGTTGGGTGTGCCGGCCGATGCGAAACAATTTAAGGTGTACCAGAGCGATGGAGTGACCCAGGTGGGCGAATCGCGTACGTTTGTGATCGATCATCAATATTTTGAGAACAACACATTTCTGTTTTTTGCCAATTCGCTGTCCGGAATTGATGATGTATGGTTTACCGGGGCCGTCAAGTTGTCGCTTAATTCGGAGGGCGAAACCGGGCTGCAAACCCTTGACCGGACAGCTACCACGCGCGACAGATCAGTGGTTGTGACTAAAAAAACAGCTTCCCGCAAATGGTCCATATTCCCCGGCAACCGGCTGAACGCTTCGGATATTGAAGCGATTCAGGATCTGATCTATTCAAAATTTATTTGGCTGGTGTGGAATGGCCGTATCGTCCCGGTGAATCTGGAAAGCAGTGAGTTTGAGCTTACCGACACCATGAGCGATTTGTTTATTAACGACCAGCTGGAGCTCGTCTTCACCGAAGCACATAAAAACAATCATTATTAGGTTATGGACGGATTGCAGCAACTATCAAAAACCATCCGCGGGGTGAGCCGGAACAATCCGGTTACGAAACTGATGCTCCTTGAGATTATCCGGACACTGTCGCATAATCACCCTTACTTAAAGGAAGGCGACCTCACGGTTGACGCACCTTTGATTAAAACTACAGCAACAAACATTGCCCTGAAATACGACTCTGAGCACTTTCAACTTTCTGAAAATTCGGAGTTTCAGGTTAAAGACGGCCGGTACTGGCTCAAATCTGAGCTCGTGCGCGATGCAAATAATTACCTTGCCATTGGCGGCGTAAAGATCAAATCCGGATACTCGGATAACTCCGGGCTGCTCAATGGGCTGGCTGATACAAAATTCCTTCGCCGCGACATTGATCAGACGGTTGCGGCGAAAACCGACTGGCAGGCTCAGTTAACGGCTTTGTCGGGATTTCGGGCGGGACTGGCTGGCACGGCTTATCTGGAGATGCTGGCCGATTTGGTTTCGGTGAAGAAAAACATCGGTTCAGAAAGTTACGCTTCTGGGTTTGCCGGATCAGGCTGGCGCATGGATCAGACGGATAACCGGCTGACGGTTGATTATTTGACGGTGCGTAAAGAAATGTCGGTGTACGAGCTGATCATTAACCAGATCCGCAGCACGAATGGCGCGTTATGGGTGAGCGATGCGGCTAAAATTGCATCGGTAACCGATGGTGGAAGCTATTGGAAATGCAACCTGGACACCGACGGCGGTAATGCCGCGCCTCCATTTGTTCCGGATGACTGGATCAGGTGCCAGAAGTGGACCGGACGAGGCATAAAATACTACTCGGCAAAAGTAACCAGCGTTGGTGCTGATTACTTCAACATCACGAAAACCGGCATTGACGGGGCTGGAACTCCGGCGGCGGGTGATACGGTAGTACGCATCGGCAATACAACGAATTCGAGCCGTCAGGGGGCCATTTACCTGACCAGTTCAGATAGTAATTCGCCTTACCTTGACGTGCTCGATGGCGTTGTTTCCGCATCGCTGGCCGGGAAAACAAAGGTGCGGCTGGGTAAGCTCGACGGCATCACCGACCCGCAAATGGGGGCGCTGACAGGATACGGCATGTATGCTGATAATGTGTACCTGAAAGGCATCATCTACGTGACCGGCGGTAATGCCGAAACGCAGACCGGGGCACAGACGAAAGCTTCATCCGCCCAAACCGCTGCGATCAATGCCGCGGCGGCTGATGCAACAACAAAAGCCAATGCTGCACAGGTTTCATCAGAAAACTACGCCTCCGGTCTGGTTTCAGGCTTACAGGGAAGTCTCGGCGCTATGGCTTACGAGAACCTGGTTAACCTCGCGAAACTCGACAGCACGATCATACAGGGCGGTTACATCAAATCTTCCTTGCTCGATGTGAATGCCATCCGCGTCACCGGGGCGCTGGCTACCATTACCGATGCGCAGGGTTATGCGAGCAATGCGCAAAGTGCCGCTGCTGATGATGCAACTGCGAAGGTGAATAATGTGCAGATAGGGGGCAGAAATTATGTGATTAATTCAAAAGTTATAGATAGTGAACATTATTCAGATGGTGGGACGCAACAAATTGTAACAGATCAAAAATATGGTAATGTCGTTGAATATTCTCGCCCGGCAGGAGGAGTCGATTTTCAATACATGTTTAGTCTTTCTCCTGTGAGACTTGCGAATACAGAACTTGTTTTTTTTGTTATTGCAAAAAATGTATCTGGAGACGGTTCATTCTATTTCGGTGGATGGCC
>JAEUSS010000624.1 GCA_016788685.1 Prolixibacteraceae bacterium
ACCCAGCCAGCAGCTGCAACATTCAACTTTACAGCCACTTTTGAAAACGGAGCTACAGACGAATTCGATGACATACTAACCGACAAGGCACTGACTCTGCCTGGGATCGAAACGTGTGAATACAATGTTGCAAAAAAGGAACTCCAAATGAGCTGGACTCAGGTTGCCAACGCCGACAGCTATTCCGTCAACATATCAGACGGGTCGAACCTCGTTTTTGTAAGTGACGAACTGTCCAACTCCGCTGCCACATTTTCCATAACAACTTCAACCCGCGGATGGGCCTCGGGTTTCAAGCCTGTGAGCGGAAAATCTTATACAGTCCGGCTCTTTGCATTTCTGTATGAACCGGGAGGTAATTCTTATAACGTACAGGCATCAGCAGTGAGCGAAACAACCGCAACCTGGGGCGATTAGTTCACTGCATACACACATTTACCCAATGTTGTCATTTCCGAACGCCGGAATCCGCAACTGAAGAAACTGCAGTAATCAAAGCCAATGCACCGGCAAATCTTCCGGAGCGTTGGCTTTGATGTTGACCAATGTCACAAATCCTCTGGTTTATTGAATTATCACGTTTCATTTTCTACTTTTGCTTCCGGTAACCTTATAAAACAAAAAGATATGATACTTAAAGAACAGGTAAAGGGTCTTAATGATCGCCGGGATGCGTTAAGGAGGCATCTTTGACTACGATCAGAAAATAATTCAATTACAGGAAGAAGAGCTGAAAGCTCAGGATCCGGCCTTCTGGAATAACCCCAAAGATGCCGAAGCCCAGATGAAGATTATCCGCTCGGTTAAGGTCTGGACAGACGGATATAAACAAGTGGAACAAAGCATGGAAGACTTGCTGGTTTTGTATGATTTCTATGAAATGGACGAAGCCTCCGAAGAAGACATTGAGCAACACTTTAACGAAACGCTGGAATTAATCGAAGCGCTGGAAACCAAAAATATGCTCCGCAAAGAGGAGGATAAACTGGGCGCAATCCTTCGCATCAATGCCGGTGCCGGCGGAACAGAAAGCAACGACTGGGCCGAAATGCTGATGCGTATGTATATGCGCTATGGCGAAAAAAATGGCTATACGGTAAAAACAGTAGAGTACCATGGCGGCGATGAAGTGGGAGTAAAAAGCTGCACCATCGAGTTCGAAGGCGACTATGCTTACGGTTACCTGAAAAGTGAAAACGGCGTGCATCGGCTGGTGCGTTTGTCACCGTTCAATGCCCAAAATAAACGGATGACCTCCTTCGCATCGGTCTTCGTTTCTCCGGCTATTGACGACAGCATCGAAGTGGAAATTAAAGATGCCGATATCACCTGGGAAACATTCCGGTCGGGCGGCGCCGGCGGACAGAACGTTAACAAAGTGGAAACCGGGGTTCGGCTTCGGCACGCCCCTTCGGGTATCATTATCGAAAATACCGAAAGCCGCTCTCAGCTCGGAAATAAGGAAAATGCGCTGCGTTTGCTGAAATCACAGCTCTACGAACTCGAATTGCGCAAACGCCGAGAAGCGGAACAACAAATCAATGCCACCAAAAAGAAGATTGAATGGGGCTCGCAGATCCGCTCGTACGTTTTACAACCCTACAAACTGGTTAAAGATGTGCGCACCGGCTTCGAATCAGGCAACGTGCAGGCGGTACTCGACGGCGATATCGACGGATTCATCAAAGCCTTCCTGATGGAATTCAGTGATGAAAACTAACTGAAAAACTGTTTC
>JAEUSS010000627.1 GCA_016788685.1 Prolixibacteraceae bacterium
AGCTCTTATTCTTCTTTCTTCTTGATACCGAATTCCGGTTTTATTTTCACAAAGAAAACGGGTAAAAGTCCCGGAATCATACACAGCATTACCCAAACGAAGAAATGCTGATAGCCGATAATATCCTGCAGCCATCCGGAGAACATGCCCGGAATCATCATTCCGAGTGCCATGAATCCGGTTGCGATGGCGAAGTGAGCCGTTTTGTGTTCGCCTTCCGAAACATAGATCATATAAAGCATATAGGCGGTAAATCCGAATCCGTAGCTAAACTGCTCTATAACAACGCATAGTCCGATGATTAATTGGTTTTCGGGCTGGGCATAGGCCATATAAACATAGGCCAGGTGCGGAATATTTATGGCCAGGGCCATCAGCCAAAGCCAGAACTTTAATCCTTTTCGGGCAGCGGCTATTCCTCCCAGAATTCCTCCCGCAGTGAGAGCAAGAATGCCAAAGGTTCCGTAGATAAGTCCCACATCGCCGGTAGTCAGTCCAAGACCGCCCACCTGCCTCGGATCGAGCATAAACGGTGAGGCCATCTTAACAATCTGCGATTCGCCCAGACGGTAAAGCAGCAAAAATGAGAGAATCAGTCCAATGTCTTTTCGCTTGAAAAACGAGCCGAAGGTTTTGAAAAACTCCTTGAACAGGTTTTGGTGTTCCGCAGCCTGTTTGTCGGATGCCGGGAACGGAAGGATAAAACGGTGGTAAACAGAGAATAAAACGAACATTACGGCCAGAATAATGAACGTGATACTCCAGGCTAAATGAATATTTCCTGAAGTTCCTTTAAAAACCGCTTCGGTTGGGCGGGTTAGTTTGGGGTCGCACTGAAAAAGTACGTAGGCCGGCTTGTCGTAGTTGCCGGCGTTGAAGGTGAGCCGTTCACCTTCAATCAGGCGGATGCTGTTGTCGCCGTTGCGAAACTTGAGGTTCAGCACCATTTCCTTGTTTTCTTCAGGCTTTGAACTCAGTTTGATTGCCACTACACTCACGTTTCCGGTGAGGGAATTTGCGGCTACCGTGGGCTTCTTTGCACCGAAATTCTCTTTCAGAAAATCTTTCAGCGGGGTGGAAATATATTCCGACCATAAGGATATTTTTTGTTCTCCGTCCTGGCTTTTTAACTGGCCCGACTGGTTCATGACAAATCCGTTTTCGGTATTGTGCGCGGAGATCACTTTGCGGATGGAATCCAGTTCAGAGTTGGCAATGTTTTGGGTAGACAACTCTGCTTTTTCCGGAAATACGACAAAGTAGCTTTCTCCGGAGTTGTTTTCTGTTCCTGAAGGAACTTCCGGGAGCCTGATTTCCTTGGCAAAAGCCGGACTCGCAGCCGTATTGATCTCTACAGGAGGCAATCCGGTAGAAGTCTCAAAAAAGCCTGCCAGAATAATCAGCAGTCCTTGCCCGGTAATCATGGCAATGCGGTAAAAGGTACTTCGGATACCCACAAAGTAGGCTTGCTGGTGTTCGTTGAGCCCCAGCATATAAAATCCGTCGGCGGCAATGTCGTGTGTGGCTGAACTGAATGCCAGCAACCACATGAAAATGAGCGTCACCTTGAAGAAAACAGGCAGTGGAATGGCCAATGCGATGCCTCCCAGGGCCGCACCGATGAACAATTGCATAATGATAATCCACCAGCGTTTGGTTTTGAGCAGATCGACAATCGGGCTCCACAATGGTTTGATTACCCAGGGCAGATACAGCCAGCTGGTATATAGGGCGATGTCGGTGTTGGAAATCCCGAGCCGTTTAAACATGATTACGGCCACGGTCATAACCACAACGTAAGGAATCCCTTCCGCAAAGTAGAGCGTCGGAATCCATGCCCACGGGTTGCGTTGTTTGGGGGCTGAAGTTGTTTTTTTGTCAGTCATCGATAATTATAAGTTGTTGTTAATTTATGGTGTTGCTTTTTTTTAGGTATTAATATTCTTTTGAAAGGCTTGCCCCGCGGAAGTAGTGTAGCAAAATTTCGTCGTATTTGTATCCTTTGGCACCCATCATGGCGGCACCAATCTGGCAAAGACCAACGCCATGTCCCCAACCGGCGCCGGTCAGCACGAATTCGCCGGGAATGCCGTTTTCCACATTTTGCTTATCCACCACGAACGCCGAGCTGTATAAATGCGATTCAGATAAGGTTTTGCGGATTTCCAGTTCCTTGCCAATAGTCAGCGTCAGCTTGCTTCCCACAATCTTCAGTTTCTTCAGGCGCCCTGATTTTCCACGTTCAACCGGAACCAGGTCGAGGATATCTCCGAAATCTCTTCCTGATTTCCGGGCAATCAGTTCTGCCAGATCGGCCTGTTTGTAGGTCAGGTTCCAGCGGTAAAAATCTTTGGTTTCCTGGTCGTAGTCGTTCAGTACCTGAGAAAGCACTTCCTTGTCTCTTGTATTGCAGAAGGCTTCCGGCGCATTCCTGATCCATCGGTCGGCAGCGGATTCGTTGGTCAGATCGGCGTCATAACCTTCAGGAAGCGACGGGTTATCGATGACGGCCTGCAGGTAGGGGTGAACTTCCGGTTCCCAGACGTTTTCAAATGTTTCGGCAATTCCGCCGCAGCTTTTGGAGAAGCGTGCATCACAGATTTGGTCACCATTCATCAGCAGCATACCGCGTGTGCAGGCAATGGCCTGCTCAACCAGCGGAGTGGATTGGCGGGTAATGCCCTGGTAGCGCTGGCAGTGGTCGTCGGCGCATACATCAAAATTCTGATGGTCTTCGCGGTCGTACCAACGGATATATTCTTCAGGAGTTTCGGAAATACTCTGGTAGGTTTTCCCGGAATGCTGCAACGCTTTGCCCTTTGCGGTTTGCGCCAGAAGCCAGGAGCGCGAAATGATGGCGTGTGCTTTCAGCAGTTCGAGGCTGCTGGTTGCACTCATTTCCGACGAAATTACGCTGACCAGATAGTCTTCGAGGGGCAGAACATTAATTGCGGTCAGTTTTTCGTTTTCGACAATGATTTTTAACGAACCTTTGAAAGTCTGATCTTCTTTTCGTTCCCAGTGAAACTGGATTCCGATAGTTACATCGTTCAGTTCGAAGGAGGCTTCCTGATAACGGACCGGTTCGAAAATGAGCGTATCCAAATCGGTCACTTCGTCGTTGAGCCAGATTTTTCCGTCGTGGTAATTTACCTTCTGTATTCCCTCAAACGGAACGCCGTTAGGAGCCAGCAGATATTTTTGATTTAGCCTGAAAATGATTTCAGGCTGGTACATGATGCCAATACTTAATTGAGGTTCGGTCATATTCTTTTAGATTTTTTAGTTATACAGGTTGAATGAGTGCGCGATCATAAACAGATTTCAAGTACCGGGTAAATCGGTTCGCCGAATCCGAATTTCCGGTATAGTTTTTCTCCGTCTTTTGAGGTGTGCAGTGCCACTTTGCTTATTCCGCGGTCACGGGCTTCGTTGAGCAGTTCTTGCAGGATCATTGCCGATATGCCTTTACGGCGCGCAAAGGGTACCGTGTACATGTTGAGTATATCGCCCTCAAGGTAAAGGGGCTGATTAAAATCCCCGGGAATCTTTTTGATTACCATGGCACCGAAACTCAGGATTTCTCCGTTCAGTTCGGCAAGGAAAGCAAAAAAAGTGTTGTCAGTCAATGCCTGAGAGAAGTACTTGTTAAGCTCATCTTTCAGCTTTTGCAGGTACTCTTCATTTTGCTCGCCTTGCATTTCGCTGAGGTAAGCTATCCGGTAGGTAGTCAAAAGTTCGACTTCACCCTGCCCGATTTTCCTGATTTGAATTTTGGATAAATCATTTTGCATGTCGATCAGCTTTTAATTTTTACATTTTCAGAACTTCTCTACGTAATAATTTGTCACTTGTCGTACCAATTGTAAAAAGTTAAAAATCAAGCATTCAATTTGTTAGGTGTAAATTGGTGCTTGAATTTGGTGTTTACTAACTTAGTAAATATTGTGATGCGCCCGATTAGGCTCCCGGGCAATTTTGCAGAATTGTTGTATAACAGAAAAGTGCGCCCAGACGATGCCGAAAGCCGGGCCAACCGGAGGTTGTCCGTTACCTGTTCATTTATCTCAATTTATTTCTCCGGAATAACTGACGCAGAAAGCTGTCCGCTGATCCGGAGCAATTCTATTTCGGCTGATTTGGAGTTGAATAAAGCCTGAAGCAGGCGGTTTTCAGCATCCATTAATTTCTTTTGAGTTTCGCGCAGTTCCACATCATTCATAGCGCCCAGCCTGTATTTTTCCTGGGCAATACTCCAGTTCAGCCTTACAAATTGCATGTTCTCCTGTTCAAAACGCACCAGTTTCCGGTTGGTCTGAAAATCGGTGTAAACTTGTTGCAGGCTGGCTTCCAGGTTCAGTTTCTGCAATTCGGCATCCTGAACGGCAGATTCTTCCCTGATGCGCGCGACCTTCAGTTTCTGATTATTCGTAAAGCCGTTGAAAATGTTATAGCTGAGTGTAATTCCGGCTGAAAATCCAAGATTACGGTTGCTGGTAAAGGTTCC
>JAEUSS010000628.1 GCA_016788685.1 Prolixibacteraceae bacterium
GTACGAATAATAGCCGAAAGTTTCGTTTCCGCGCGGGATGTCGAGCATGGTATATGGCAGTTTTCCGAAATAGATTCCACCTTCCAGTGCGTAGTTAAAAGCTGTTTGCCCCACTTTCAGGTACTGTTCAACGGTACTGAAAATGCGTCCGTAGTAATTTTCTTTTCCGGAGTAGAACACCTTCCCGCCGCCCAGTGCAATGTGAATGATGGGGTAGTCGGTGGCCATGTAAACCCTCAGGAACTTGTCGTCGATCACTTTTTCCTGCCACGAGAATCGGGTATCGACACTGACTTCGCAGGCCGAAACATGCCCGACCGGAGTGCCGCCCCGCAGGTAGGGATAAAACTCAGGAGAGAAATGCCGGGTGTAATTGGCGCTAACTTTATTCATCAGGCCCGGGTACCATTCGTATTCGTAGGCGGCTGCCAGTTTTTGTTCGCGGAACAGTTCGTCGAGTTCGTCGCGTTTAAAAATCTGCGAAATCAGGTTGTTTTCGGTCGGCGACAGCGCATTTTCATACAGGAAGAGTATTTTCTCGTTCTCGCCGGCCCGTACAATCTTGTCGTCGTATGAAATCTTAACCAGTTGTCGGTGGATGGTTGGGAATTTATAGCCGAATCCGGCAATTCCGTTAATTTTTTTATTCCTGAAACCGTACCCCAGTCCGCCCCAGATCATGTAGCGGGTGCTTATTTCGCTGCTTGTGCGGGCTCCGGCAAAAAGGTGCAGCCCTTCAACTTTGTTGGTGTTGATCACATTGGTGTAAGGCCCAAATTCCCATTTCCCCAGATCGTAATAGCCGGTCATGCTCATCCGCGCAATATTGTCGGCAAATTTGACGGCTCTGATCTGACTGACCGAATCGATGGTGTTGCTGATTTGTATTTCGCGGGGATTCAGTTCTTCGAGCCGGTGAGCAGCCCAGTAATCCGAGTTGCGATCTTTGGCATCCGGCAGCTTGATTGTTTCGTAACGGCCGTTCCCCGTGCTCAGTCTGACATCTTCCGGCTGGTTAACAGTTACACTGTCGATAACGGCGGATTGTGTGAAGAACAGGCTGATTGGCTTTTTGGAAGGGTTGTTTTTTAACGGAACGTAATTAAAAACCGCATCAATCTGGTTTCTCCTGAAAAAGGGAACCGAATCGTTTACAAACTGGTAACTGCTTTTCAGGCGCATGTCTTTCAGGAAATTCAGGTAGCTGGTGGTGGCCAGTGTTCCGTCGATTTCGATCAGCGAATAATTTTTGGTGTCAGTAGTCAGGAAGCCTTTGAATACTTTGTCGCCTGCCCGTCGGGGGATGAAATGAATCCGGTATTCTTTTCGTCCGTTTTGGACCGTGCTGTCGGCCAGAAAATATTTGTAGTAAAACCACCCGTTATCAGCCAGCGGGCTGACAAAATTCTGAGTAAACAGGTTGATGTAGTTGTCGTAGAAATTCACTTCCATGTCCAGCGCGCTGGTATAGCCCGAAATTTCGTAATCGTCCAGAACTCCCACGCCTGAAGTCTTGTCAGCCAGAACAGTTGATTTCTGCTTGGATGGATTTTTCTGAACTTCATTGTAAACCAGTTGTTCCGAAAAATAAATAGGAAGATATTTCGAACTGTCGGTATCGGTTTTAAACAACGACTGGTTGTTCCGGAAAACTTTGGACTGAATCATCTTTTCACCCACGTTGTTCAGGTGATATTCCCATTTGGTGTATTTCCGGTACGAGTAGCGCGAGTATTTTGCCGGGTTGTTCTGCTTTTTCCGGTCGACCATCTCTTTCATGATTCGCCTGACTGGTCCGTCATCAGGCTTAATTTCAACTTCCGAAATTTTGATCAGGTCAGATTTCAGCTGGACTGACAATTCATTTTTCTTTGCCGGGCTTATTTCAATTGACCTGGAGATGTATCCTACTGCAGAGAACAGAACCGTGTTTACTTTTTCGTTGCTGGAAACCTGAAAAACGCCCAGGGTGTCAGTCAGAGCTCCGGCTTGTGTGCCTTTAAAAACGACACTGACATACGGAATCGGATGTCCGGTATCCTGATCGGTAATCTTTCCGCTGACAACAGTTTGTTGCGCCCAGGACGAGGCGCTGGCAATGATCAATAGAATAAGCAGCTGGAGTCGGCCCCGAAAGGGCGAAGCTGCAGAAGTGATCGCTTTGTACATGTTTTGTTTTCTGTTTCCGGAATATGGCTCTGAATAATTCATGCCTGAGACTGACAGGTTGCTTTTTATTCGAACGAAAGATCAAAATTGACGAAAAAATTGAATTTTGCTTATCGTAAGGTTAATTTTCTTCCGAATGTTAACAAACTGGTTAATTTCCCGGAATAATTTTTCAGGCCTTAAGTCAAACGCTGCCGGTGACTGAAAGTTCATTGATCCCGGCACTGATCGTTTTGGAATTCGATCTGGGATAATTGTTTGTGTCTGATAGCCAGCTTTATATGTTCTGTTGTGTATTGTTCTTTATTTGTTGCTGAAGTTAATGGCAGAGCGAGCTTATTTCGGCGTATTTCGGATATGTGCAGTACCAATCGTACAACATGCTGATTCCTTGATGGATGGAAGTCCCGGGTTTGTA
>JAEUSS010000631.1 GCA_016788685.1 Prolixibacteraceae bacterium
GGCTCTTACGGTATTTCGGCAAATGCCAGCTTCCCAACCTTCCTGGATGGTCCTGGATATGCCTACTGGTACAATAAAGCAAGTGTTTTAGATGGCAATCAGCCAGTGTTCAACCAAGACCAAATTGCAAAAATGACCAATGACGACCCTAACGACGGATGGGGAAATACGGACTGGATCGGAGAAACCTTTAAAACAGGAAGCACCAGCCAACATAGCGTAACTGTTAACGGAGGAAATGACCGCATTAAGTATTTTACCTCTGTCGGCTATATGGGTCAGCAAGGTAACGTCAAGAATTTCGACTACACCAGATATAACCTGCGTAGTAATATTGACGCCAAAATCGCAGAGAATCTGAACATGACTTTCGGTGTTGCAGGTAACGTTGGCGATACACGTACGCCTGGTTATGGTGCCGGCGGATCATCTGCTGCCGGAGTTTCATCAGCTCCTTGGTTAAGTGTAGCCGAACAGGCTGCTTTTGCTCACCCTTACCTTCCTAAAGAAATCAACGGTGTTCCGGTTGCTAGCCGCAACGCATACAACAATGCCATCAACCCGATTGCAGCTGCCAGTCTATCGGGCAAAAACAAGGCTGTCACTACTGCTATTCAGACGAATATAACCTTGCAGTGGGACCTCCCATGGGTTGACGGATTAAACCTCAAATTTACAGGGGCTTATGACCAATCGGGTACTGTATCAAAAAACTTCAGTACTCCTTATAATGTTTTGCTCGAAACGATACCAAACTCAACTACTACTGACATCACCTACGGTCTGGCTCCGGATGCACGTAATGCGGTTGACAGATCTTTGGGCGAAGGTTACTCGCAATGGAGAAGATTGGTTTCTCAATCGAGCATTAACTATGCAAACATCTTCGGGAAGCACAATATTGATGCAATGATCCTTATGGAAAGCAGGGACTATACCAGCAATAAATTCGCTGCATACGGAAAAGGATTCTACTTCGCCGAACTTCCGGAATTAGATATGGCCCGTGTACCTGCAGATAATCCCATCAGCGGTTCAAGTGATGCCAACAGAAGCGTAGGCTTTGTCGGACGTTTAAAGTACGACTATGACAGCCGTTACCTGGCCGAATTCACCGGACGATATGACGGTTCGTACAAATTCGCCGGAAACATCGGAGGTAAACGTTGGGGTTTCTTCCCGTCACTTTCTTTAGGATGGAGAATCTCAAATGAAGATTTCTTTGCAAGCGCTACCAGTTTTGTTGACAACATGAAAATCAGGGCTTCAATTGGTGTCTTAGGTTCTGACCCGGTTTCACCTTACGCGTTCCTGAGCACAATGAACTTCATTGGCTCCGGCAAAAACCCAACCCCTCAGGTTGTTTTGAATGGCCAGCCGCAAAATGCGCTGATGACAACAGCTGTTTCAAACCCAAATCTGACATGGGAACGTATGATTGCATACAATGCCGGGTTTGATGCCTCTCTCTGGAAAGGAAAACTGGGTATTGAATTCGACGTATTCTACAATTACACTTATGACATTCTGGGAGCACAAACAGGAATGCCCGGATCTATGGGAGGTTACTATACCACCTACATCAACAACAACAGTGTTGACGCAAAGGGTATCGACCTGATGCTAAGCCACGAAAACAGCTACAGAGACTTCCAGTACGGTGCAAAATTGAACCTCAGCTGGGCCCGTACCAGATACCTCAAATATCAGGACAGCCCCAACACGCCTGACTATGCCAAACGCACAGGAAAATCGCCATGGGCAATGGGCGGCCTTATTGCTGAAGGATTGTTCCAAAGCGAAGAAGAAATTGACAACTCTGCATACATCGTGGGTGCCAGGCCTCGTCCGGGCGACATCAAATATAAAGACCTGAATGGCGACGGAGTGATTTCTTACGCGCAGGACCGCGCATTGGTTGGTAAATCAAACCGTCCGGAGTTAACTGCAGGACTTGACTTACATGCATCATGGAAAGGGTTTGATTTCTCTACCCTCTTCACTGCAGGCGCGATGTGCGAAATCTCGTTAACCGGGACTTACTACAACTATGCTGACGATAACACCATTTTCACAAAGCCATTCAAAGCAGGAGCAAATGCTCCGGTATACTTAGTTGAGCAAGCCTGGAGACCAGATAACACAAACGCTTCGTTCCCAAGGTTATCTATAAATGCTCCCAATACCAACAATGCTTATGCATCTACATTCTGGTTCAGGGACGGCAAATACCTCCGCATGAAATCGGCCCAGATCGGATATACTTTACCAAAGAATTTGACCAGCAAAATCAGCAGTGAAAACCTTAGATTTTTCATTGAAGGAACAAACCTGTTTACACTCAGCGGCTTGCCCGAAGGTATTGACCCAGAGAGACCGGGAGTTACGAACGGTTATTACCCACAGCAAAGAACGTTCATGGCTGGACTTACAATTACTTTTTAAAACGGTATAATATGAAAACAAAAATAGCATTAATTACACTATTTATCAGCTTGTTGGGACTGTCTTCCTGTGACAAATACCTGGACCTGACCCCTACTGATAAGCTTTCTGACAAAGTGGTCTGGCAAAACGCGGCCTCTGTTGAGCTTTATGTAAACGGATTCTATCCATACATTGCCTCTTATGGCAGCTTTGGCTCCGGCGAATCGCAGGTCGGACTTACCGAAGGACTCACCGAAACGCTGAAATATGGTTCAATGACTCCCGGAACCCACGTTGGATTTGCCAACATCCTGGCCTATGGCAGCGGTGGTATATCAGCACCTACTGCATCGTGGAACCTCGGAATGTGGGATGACCTTTATACCAGAATCCGCAGAGTGAACGAATTCATCTATGGCCTGAAGAAGTACGGAACAGACTTAGACGAAACATCAAAAAGCAGATTTGAGGCAGAAGCTCGTTTTTTCAGAGCATTTCTATACTTCCAGCTGATTAAAAGAAGCGGCGACGTAATCCTTTATGACGAAGATCTCTCTGCAATTAGCCGGGATAAAAACGTAAGCCCTGAATCTGAAGGATGGGATATGGTTCAAAAAGACCTGGAATTTGCGGCAAATAACCTTCCTGTTGAATGGCCCGCTGCAAGCAGAGGCAAAGTTACCAAAGGTGCCGCTTTCGCAATGCAGTCAAGAGCTATGCTTTATGCTAAAAGGTGGGAAGTAGCCAAAGCTGCAGCTGATGAAGTCATTAAACTGAATATCTACACCTTGCCGGCCGGAACCACTGTTGCCGACTACAATAAGTCATTCAAATCATCGCTTGCAGGCAATACCGAGTCTATTTTAGAGTACAACTACCTGATCGCCGGACCAAACCACGGCTTTGACAAGCTATTCACTCCCGGAGGAGATGCTACCGGTATTGGAGGGCGTGCCACACCAACTCAGGAAATGGTTGAATCGTATGAAAAAGCTAGCGGAGGTTTCGTTGATTGGACTGCATGGCATACCGAAGCAGGAACAACAGTAGTTCCTCCATACAGCCAGCTCGAAGTCAGATTCCATGCTTCGGTTCTGTACAACGGTGCCGATTGGAAAGGCCGCAAAATTGAAACTTTTGTTGGCGGAACAGATGGTTGGGCGTCATTTAAGGATGACCCGAACCCTTCAGGAAGAACGACTACCGGTTATTACCTCCGGAAACTGGTTGATGAAAATCACATCGACCTGAACTCTGTTCCCAGTACACAAACCTGGGTTGCAATCCGCCTGTCCGAAGTTTACCTGAACCGGGCCGAAGCTGCCTATATGCTTAAAGACGTTTCCACAGCGAACTCGGATGTACGAAAAATCAGAGAGCGTGTTGGCCTTCCTTACGCTGACAAAAGCGGAGAAGACCTGATGGCTGCTATCAGACAAGAACGTAAAATTGAACTTGCATACGAAGGACATCTTTATTGGGACATGCGCCGCTGGCGTTTGGCTCATACAGCTTATTCCGGTCCGGGCAGCCGCGTTCACGGATTTAAGATTGTTAAAGAAGGAGCGAACATGACCTATATCTATGTTGACTGTGATAAGCAAGATCGTTCATTCCCGGAGAAAATGTACCGGATTCCTCTTCCCGAAACTGAATTAATGAATAACTCAGCCATTCAGCAATATCAGGAATGGAAATAACCAACCATAACACATTTAATTTTATGAAAAACATATTATTCGTATTTGTAGCTCTGCTCACCGTTTTGAGCGGATGTCATGATCCGGAGGAGCTGGTCCCATCTGTTTCTGGGGATGGTCTTAACAGCATTACTGCAACATTTGAAGATGGAACGGGTGGATTTAAAGGTTATATTACCGAAGGTAGTGACGAAATTGTTATTGCGATTCCTTACTACTTCCCGGAGAACAGCAACAACCAGATTACCGAAGCTCAGATATCCAGAATGCGCGTAACTGCAAATTTAGATGACAACGTGACGATCAGCCCGGCTCTTTTGTATCTGGACTTAACTAAAGAAAACGTCATTACGTTGACTGATCAGGTAAAAACAAAAAAACAGTATAAAATCAAAGGAGAAATCCGCAAAAGCACAGCTTGCCTACTAGAAGAATTCAAATTGCCCTCTTTAGGAATGACTGGTGTGATTAACGAAGCAACCAAAACAATCTCACTGGTTACGGTCGGCAACCTGGAGCCAGCGCTGGCAGAGGTATCACTGTCTTATCACGCAAGCATTTCTCCGGATCCGACTACAGTAGCTCTGGATTACAACAGCGAAGTGCAGTTGACTGTGACTGCTCACGATGGTGTAACAAAAAATGTCTACACGGTAAAAAAAGAAGTTCCTCAAAAACTGAAATATGGAATCCGCCAGGGAAGCGCGAAACTGATGTTTGCAAAGAAACTGAAAGCTGACTTAGGCATCAGTGTTGACAACCTGACCGGAGGTATTGCTGCTACCGGAGACTACATTCTATTGAATACACGCAACGAAAACAGCATTTACATCAATGCCAAAACCGGAGATAAAGTTGGTGAAATCAACCTTGGAGCTATCAAAGGATCGCTTACCAACTTCTACAATACTGCCGATGATGATGGAAATATACTGGTTTGTAATTTGGCACCTAATGCCGGTACGTTTAAAGTCTGGAAACTGACCTCTGTAAGCGCTACTCCGGAGCTGATGATTGAATGGGATGGCGCAGTAGCAATTGGACGGAAATTATCAGTTAAAGGAAGTATCAGCGGGAATGCCATCATTACTGCCCCCATACTGGCTGCCGGACAAAAAATTGCCCGCTGGACTGTTGTCGGAGGTGTATTAACTTCTCAGACCCCTGAAATTGTTACGATGACCGGTCTTGCAAAAGGCTGGACTACAAATGCTGACGTGATTTATTCATCAAGCAACGATGTGAACAGCGACTATTTTGTTGCCTCGTATTCCGACAATACCTTTGCATGGGTTAACGGAACCACCAACGCAGTAAGCAAAAAGTTGGATGTAATCAGTACCAATTATATTCCAAATGCTGTAGATCACATCGAATTTAACAATGCAAAGTATGTTACACTAAACTGGATAAACAGTTTTAGTTGGGGATCTGCTGATGCGGTATGGTTGCTGGATGTTAGTTCTGATACCGAATTTGCAGGTAACCTCGAAACAAAAACATGCAAATCAGTTGTTTGGGAATGCGAAAGAAACGTGTACGGAGGTAAATCGGTTACTCCGGCTGTTGTAAATGCCAATGCTACAGGAGACGTTGCTCTACGGGTGTCTGAAGACGGATATTACATGTATCTGTACTTCATGTTCACCAACGGTTATGTGGTCGGATACCAGTTCGACTGTATTGATATGTAAACCATTAAAACAATGCTATATTGGTGCCTCCTTTCGCGGGGGCACCAATATTTATAAAAAACAGAATATGACTAAGAAACTCAATCATTTTTTATTTCTCATACTGATCTGTTTCTCTGCAGGCCTGGTAACCACCTCGTGCAGTAAGGATAAAAACTCAACTCCCGAGTGGGAATGGGATAATGACAAAACCCCCAATTCAGAAAAGCCAAGATATATTTGGGTGGATGCTGCAGCCAATTTTCCTGACTTTGCAAACAGCAAAGAGAACATTCTCCGCGATTTGACCCTGGCAAAAAATGCCGGATTCACCGATGTGGTGGTTGATGTTCGGGGAACAACCGGCGATGTGTTGTTTACAACAGACGTGGTTGATCAGGCAAAATGGTTTGGCGCCTGGCTTCCGGGCGGTTACACAAAAGTTGAACGGACCGCAACCTGGGATTATCTTCAGGCTTTTATCGACGCAGGCCACAGCATCGGATTAAAAATCCATGCCGGAGTAAACACAATGGTTGGCGGAAATACAACCAGCCTGGGTTCGGACGGTGTTTTGTTCAGAGATGCCACTAAACGCGAGTGGGCAACTCAGCTACTAACCACATCAGGAATTGTAAATACACTGGACAAAGGCGGTTCAGAAGCTAAATTCTTTAACCCGGTTCACGAAGGCGTTCAGAACTACCTGCTCGATATGCTCGAAGATCTGGCTGCTTATAAAAACCTCGACGGAATCATCCTCGACCGCGGCCGTTTTGATGACCTCGACAGCGATTTCTCGCCATATACCAAAAAGAAATTCGAAGAATACCTGGGGTATTCAATCCCTAACTTCCCCGCAGATGTGATGGTTGCCGGAACAACCGCAGGAAACCTGCCGGCAACTTTGCCCCCGTATTTTAAACAATGGCTCGAATTCAGGGTAAAAACCATACACGATTTTATGGAGAAAGCCCGCACCCGGGTGAAAACAACAAATAAAGACATTCAATTTGGCGTTTATGTCGGTGGATGGTACGGATCATACTACGGTGTAGGTGTTAACTGGGCAAGTCCAAAATTCAACACCTCTTCGGCTTATCCGGCCTGGGCGACTGCCAAATATCAGACCTACGGTTATGCCGATCACATGGACATTATCCTGATCGGAGCCTATGCTGCCCCTACCCGGGTTTACGGAGCTAACGAATGGACTGTCCAGGGATTTTGCTCCAAAGCAGTTGAAAAAATTAAAAGTGATGCCAAAGTAGTCGGCGGACCAGACATTGGCAACGGCGATTGGGCAACTGCCAGCGATGCGGTAATCAATCAGGCCATTACCCAATCAGTTGATGCAGCCATAAACGCCTGCGACGGCTATTTCCTTTTTGACATGATCCATCTGAAGAAAAAAAATCAGTGGCAGTATGTTAAAACAGGAATTGATGCTGCAATTGAAACCAAGTAACCAAGCATCACCGGCAATGTCAGCAAAACGCTCCTACCCGCTTTTCCGGAGCGTATAAAAAACAGTCAGACGATGACGCCTCCAGTTGTGAGGCATCATCGTCTGACAAGTTCATAAAACTTTTCTATTCAAATTATTTATACAATTCCTTTTTCATGAAGTATTCATTTGTTTATATCCTGATTTCGACCCTTTTAGTGGCAGGGTGCAGCGTAAAAAATGCACCTAAAAAAACAGAAAATGCGAAACCAGCCTATATGTGGTTTGATGCCGAAGCTAACTTCGAACGTTTCAGCTACCCCGACTCCATCGATTTTTATCTGGAAAAGATTAAAAACATTGGCTTTACCGATGCTGTAGTCGATATTCGCCCTATCACCGGCGAAGTGCTGTACAAAAGCGAGTATGCACCACAAATGACCGAATGGGACAAATTCGAGAGACCCGATTTTGACTACCTTGCCCATTTCATCGAAAAAGCACATCAACTGGGCCTCAAAGTACATGCTTCGCTGAATGTATTTGTCGGCGGTCATAACTTCTTCGACCGCGGACAGGTTTATACGACTAACCCTGAATGGGCCAGCATGGTTTATACGCCTGACGAAGGCATCGTATCAATCATGACCCAGAAGAAAAAATATTCGGCCATGATTAACCCGATCAATCCTGATTTTCAGGCTCACATTCTGAACGTCCTGAAAGAGGTTACGGTTAAATATCCAAAACTCGACGGATTCATGCTCGATCGGGTCCGTTACGATGGGATTACAGCCGATTTCTCTGAACTTTCAAAAACAAAATTTGAAGAATACCTGGGCGAAAAGATTCAGAATTTCCCGACCGATATTTATGAATGGAAGAAAAATGCGCAAGGAGAA
>JAEUSS010000047.1 GCA_016788685.1 Prolixibacteraceae bacterium
ACGCGAAAAATACATGAGCAAGTTGAAACAACTGGAGTCGGATCTGGCTTTGCTCGATAACAACATCGGTTTTTTCGCTAATACGAAGAATGCATCGGCACTGATTGACGATGTCAACCAAAAAATAGCCGGCACAAAGGAAAAAATCGAATTCCTGAAAGAAAAAATAAGGATAATGGATTCTATGGAAGATGATGAATAGCCCCATAAAAACCCGCTTGAAGTCAGCGGGTTTTTTGTTGTTAATCATTTATTAAATGTTTCTTACATTTTTTAGCTGTACGTTTTATTCATTAACTTTGCTCGCTTTTAAAAACAATTAAAATCTAAAGTTTTGTCAGCAACCAGGTATATATTTGTAACAGGAGGAGTAACATCTTCGCTTGGCAAAGGAATTTTGGCCGCATCACTGGCTAAGTTGCTTCAATCCAGAGGCTATTCTGTAACACTCCAAAAACTGGATCCATATATTAATGTGGACCCGGGAACATTGAATCCGTACGAACACGGCGAATGCTTTGTAACCGACGACGGTGCAGAAACCGATTTGGACCTTGGTCACTATGAGCGTTTCCTGAATGTTCCGACATCGCAAGCGAACAACGTAACTACCGGACGGATTTACCAATCAGTTATAAACAAAGAACGTCGCGGCGATTATCTGGGAAAAACAGTACAGATCATTCCGCACATTACCGATGAGATTAAACGCAAAATCAAGATTCTGGGGTCGAAGGGTAAATACGACATTGTATTAACCGAAATCGGAGGGACTGTCGGCGATATCGAATCCCTGCCGTACATCGAAGCGGTTCGTCAGCTGAAATGGGAATTAGGAGCAAATGCACTGGTAATCCACTTAACATTGGTTCCTTATTTGGCTGCTTCCGGAGAATTGAAAACCAAACCCACCCAACATTCGGTAAAAGCATTGCTCGAAAACGGAGTTCAGCCAGATGTATTGGTTCTGCGCACCGAGCATGAACTTGGAGCGGCCCTCCGAAAAAAAGTGGCCCTTTTCTGTAATGTTGAAAGCGATGCTGTAATTCAGTCGATTGATGTTTCGACTATATATGAAGTCCCGAATAAAATGCGCGAAGAACGGCTGGATGAGATCGTTTTACGCAAAATGGGGCTTTCGCTGAAAGACGAACCTAAGTTGGATGACTGGAATGACTTTCTGAATAAACTGAAAAAACCTACTTCTGAAATTGAAATCGGTTTGATTGGTAAATATGTTGAGTTACAGGACGCCTATAAATCAATTGTTGAGGCCTTGATACATGCAGGAGCAATGAATTTGTGCAAAGTCAAACTTCGCTGGATTCATTCGGAAAAAATAACTGCGGAAAATGTAGAAAAGAAGCTGGAAGGGCTAAAAGGAGTCATTGTAGCTCCCGGATTCGGACATCGCGGAATTGAAGGGAAAATTATTGCGACCCGATATGTCAGGGAAAACAATATACCTTTTCTTGGAATTTGTCTCGGAATGCAGATTGCAGTAATTGAATTTGCCCGGAACGTATTAAAATACGAAAGTGCAGATTCGACCGAAATGAATGAAAAGACTGACTGTCCGGTAATTGACCTGATGGAAGAGCAAAAAGGGATTACGGAGAAAGGCGGAACAATGCGCCTGGGAGCATATAAATGCCAGATCATTGATAAAAACTCCAATATTTACAAAGCATACAATAAGTCGGAGATAAAAGAGCGTCACCGTCACCGCTATGAGTTTAATGATCATTACCTGAACGAATTTGAAGCAGCCGGAATGAAAGCCGTTGGGTTAAATCCGGATACCAACCTGGTTGAAGTGGTTGAAATACCTTCACACAAATGGTTTGTAGGAGTTCAGTATCACCCCGAATACAGCAGTACAGTTTTAAAACCACATCCGTTGTTCGTCGCTTTTGTAAAAGCCTCGCTCGGAAAATAACTTAATTTATTTATATGGATAGAAATACGGTTATAGGTGTAGCCCTCATTTTTACAATCCTGATTGGGTTCAGCTATTTTAACAGGCCATCAGAGCAGCAAATTGCAGCAGCAAAACGTACGCGCGATTCATTAGAGCTGGTACATGCAGAAAAACAAAAGCAAATTATTGAAGCGGCCAAACTTGATTCCATTCAGAATCAATCGGTCACGACATTGCAGAGCGACAGCCTGAGTTCGTCAGAAGATGATGCCAGAAGAGAAAAATTTGGTGTATTTGCCTCAGCTTCTGTAGGAAAGGAGCAATTTTATGTCATTGAAAATAACCTGATGAAGGTGACTTTCTCAAACAAAGGAGGTCGGATTTATTCTGTTGAGCTCAAAAATTACAAAACCTACGAAGGAAAGCCGCTGATTTTGTTTGAAGGAAATACAAGCAAATTTGGAATGAATTTCTTCGCACAAAACCGCAGCATCGAAACGGAATCATTCTATTTTACACCATCTGACTCGGTTGCTGATCAGGTATTGAATGGACCTGAAGTAAAAATAGGAAAAGAAGGAATTGAGAAATTTAATGAAACACAGAAAGGTGATTCGAAGACTTTTTCAATGAGATTATTCGCCGGAGAAGGAAAGTATCTGGAATACAAATATTCGCTCAACTACAATTCGTACCTTGTCGGTTTTGAGGTGAATACCAAAGGGTTGAGCAATATAATCACTACCAACTCAAATTTCCTGAATTTTAATTGGAACATTACTGTTCCGCGGCAGGAAAGAAAGTCGCAGTACGGTGAAGATACCTACACGACTATCTATTATAAATATCAGGATGATGATGTAGATAAAATTTCAACCGGCAAATCAGGAGCTGAAAGCCTGCGCACAAAAACGAAGTGGATCAGCTTTAAACAACTGTTCTTTGCATCAACACTTATTGCCGACGAGGCTTTCCCTTCGGTCGACATTAAAACCGAGCTGACCCAGGACGATCCGCGTTATCTCGGAAACTTTAACGCTGATGTGTCTCTGCCTTATGAGGGAAAAGATTCGGAAAGCATTAAAATGAGATTTTTCTTCGGGCCAAGCCACTACAATACCCTGAAGCAATATGACCTTTCGATGGAGAGCCTGATTAATCTGGGCTACGCTATTGTCCGGCCGGTAAATAAATGGATTGTGATTCCGGCATTTAACTTTCTGCGCACATTCATCGATAATTTCGGGATTATTATTCTGCTGCTGACTATTTTTATCAAGCTGATCATCTTCCCGTTCACATACAAATCATATCATTCTCAGGCAAAGATGAAGGCACTGAAGCCCGAGATGGATGAAATAAATGCCAAATTCGGTAAGGATAAACCGATGGAAAAACAGCAGGCCGTAATGGCACTGTACAAAAAAGCAGGGGTGAACCCTATGGGCGGATGTCTTCCTATGCTATTCCAGTTCCCGGTGCTGATCGCCATGTTCTTCTTTTTCCCGACTTCCATCGAGCTGCGTCAGGAAAGTTTCCTTTGGGCGACTGACTTATCAACTTACGATTCAATCCTGAACTTGCCTTTCACTATACCATTTTATGGTAATCATGTGAGCTTATTCTGTCTGCTGATGACTGTAACAACAATCATTTCAACCTACCTGAATTCACAGACTCAGAATACCGATGCTATGCCAGGTATGAAAACGATGATGTACATTATGCCGGTAATGTTTCTGTTTATCCTGAACAGTTATTCTTCCGGTTTAAGTTATTACTATTTCCTGGCCAACGTTATCACGATCGGACAAACTTATGCTTTCCGGTTTATGATTGACGAAGAAAAAATCAGGGCGCAAATACAGATAAATAAGAAAAAGCCGATAGTTAAGTCGAAGTTCCAGCAAAAACTGGAGGAAATGGCCAAACAAAAAGGCATTCAACCCAGAAAATAAATTTAAAAAATGCTGCTTGAGGGCAGCATTTTTTGTAACTTGTTGTTTGTAAACTAATAACAACAACATGTATCAGTACAGGGCAATTATTCAAAATGTGGTCGATGGAGATACGTTAGCGATTAACATCGATCTGGGGCTTTCGGTTTGGATTAATAACGAAAAAATCCGTTTGTTAGGGGTTAATACTCCGGAAGTATACGGAGTAAAAAAGGGATCGGCCGAATGGACACAGGGTAATAACGCATCCGAATTTGTTAAAACAATTCTGAGGGAGAAAGATGAGATTATTATTGAAACAGTAAAAGACCGAAAAGAAAAATATGGACGATATCTGGCTGTTGTCTATCTGAAAGTTGACCAAGGACTGTTGACCGGCCTGACCAACATCAGAAGTATAGGTGATTACTATTGCCTGAATGATATACTGATTGAAAAAGGACTTGCCGAAAAGTATATGATTTAAGTAACTCCATAAAAACCATATAAATGAAATACACTGCAATAATTCTAATGATTGCACTGGCATTAAGCGCCTGTACCAATCAGAAAAAAGAACAAAAAATGAAGTCAGAAATCCAGAAAAAGGTTGATGAATTTTCACATTTCAAGTTAACAACAGATTTATCGGTTTTGACTCCGTCCGAAAGAAAATTGCTTCCATACCTTTTTGAAGCTGCCCAAATCATGGACGAAATTTTCTGGGCACAGACCTATGGCGATAAAAATCAGCTGCAAACTTATGCTACCGATTCAGCCATCCAGAAATTTATTGATATTAACTATGGCCCTTGGGAACGGTTGAATGATAATAAGTCATTCGTTGCCGGAATAGGAGATAGGCCTGCAGGAGCTACTTTTTACCCGATTGATATGACTAAGGCTGAGTTTGAAGCATGGAACGATCCGGATAAAAAAAGTTTATATACAGTGATTACCCGCGATTCGGCAGGTGCTCTGAAAGCAGTACCGTACCATGTTTTCTACAAGTCGCAGGTTGATCAGGCGGCAGCGCTGATTCGTAAAGCCGCCGGACTGGCCGATAATGCAGAGTTTAAACGATATCTGGAGTTGCGGGCAGAAGCATTGCTCTCTGATGATTATTATGAGAGTGACATTGCCTGGCTGGAAATGAAAAACAGTACACTTGATTTTGTCGTCGGCCCGATTGAAAGCTACGAAGACCAGCTTTTCGGCTATAAGACAGCTTATGAATCTTACATTCTGGTAAAAGATAAAGAGTGGAGCAAACGGCTGGAGCGGTTTGCTGCCTTATTGCCTCAATTGCAAAAGCAATTGCCTTGTGATGCCGCTTATAAAAATGAGACTCCCGGGATCGACTCTGATTTAAATGCTTATGATGCAATTTATTATGCCGGAGATTGCAACGCCGGCTCAAAAACAATTGCCATAAACCTTCCTAATGATGAAAAGGTTAGAGCTGAAAAAGGAAGCCGGAAGTTACAGCTAAAAAATTCTATGCAGGCCAAGTTTGACAAGATTGTATTGCCCATCGCCGAGCTGGTCATTGATCCGGAGCAACGCAAGCACGTTAAATTCGATGCTTTTTTTGAGAATACGATGTTTCATGAAGTTGCCCACGGATTGGGCCTTGGAAAGACAGTAAAAGGCGACCAGACGGTCCGAGATGCCCTGAAAGAAAGCTATACCTCTATTGAAGAGAGCAAGGCTGATATTTTGGGCTTGTGGTGCGTGGTAAAACTGGAAGAAATGGGTGAATTGAAAGACAAAGAACTGATGGATAATTTTGTGACTTTTGTTGCCGGAATTTTCCGTTCTGTCAGGTTCGGGGCTGCCAGTGCTCACGGAAAGGCCAACATGATATGCTTTAATTATTTCAATGAAAAAGGTGCTTTTTCAAGAAATCCTGAAAATGGCACCTATCGCATTGATTTTGAAAAAATGAAACTGGCAGTGATTGATTTAGCGAATCAAAATCTGGTTTTACAGGGTGATGGTGATTATGATACGAGCGTAAAGCTGATTT
>JAEUSS010000067.1 GCA_016788685.1 Prolixibacteraceae bacterium
TCAACATAGTTCAGAAAATTTTTCACCGTTTGCGGCGCCTTTTCCGGATAAAGTTCAATCAGAATGTCGCCCAGCGAAGTTCTGATCTCGCAGCGGATACTTTTTTGCGCTGATGAGTTCAGGAATATCAGGTTCAGGCCTAAAAAGAAGAGGATCGTTTTCATTCAGAATTTTGATTGCTGAACATTAAAAAAAGGGACAAAACCAATGCTCCCGCACAATTTTGTCCCTCCGGAAAAGATTTACAAATTAATGAATATCAATATCGTAAGGCATCCGGGCCAGAATCCCTTTCTGTGAGATCAGGCCGCGCAACTGTTCGTAATATTTATAACTCTCGCCCATTTCGTCTTTCATGAATCCGGCCTTGGCCGATCCCGAAATCTCTTTCATCAGTTCTTCGAACGGATCTTTGAGTTTTGGCAGATCAACAATCCGGAAATGATCCAGTTTGGCCATCTTTTTTGCCAGTTCAATCGCATCAGTCAAACCGCCGTAAACATCTACCAGCTTAATTTCTTTGGCATTGGAAGCAGCCCATACGCGCCCCTGCCCGATTTCGTCAACCGCGGTTTTCTCCATTTTCCGTCCTTCGGCTACCCGGCTGATAAACGTATCGTAGCCATCTTCGATGGTTTGTTGCATCAGGTCGCGCTCAAAAGCTGACATGGGGCGGGTAACCGAAATCATATCCGAATGTTCGTTGGTAGTTACCACATCCTGGGTAATTCCGAGTTTATTGGTCAGCAGGTTTTGCATATTCGGAATCATGCCGAAAATGCCAATCGATCCGGTAATGGTGGTGCGGTCGGCCATAATGGTATCGGCGGCAGCTGCAATGTAATAACCGCCCGAAGCGGCCACATCGCCCATAGAAGCAATAACAGGTTTGGTTTCGGCAGCCAGTTTCACTTCACGCCAGATGACTTCCGAGCCGTAAGCACTTCCGCCGGGCGAGTTGATCCGAAGTACAATCGCTTTGATCGACGAATCGCGGCGGGCTTCACGGATCGTCCTGGACAACTCCTCTGATTGAATGCCCTCATCAGAAGCGTTATTGTCGATACTTCCGGAGGCATAAATCACGGCAATCTTTTTGCGTGCAAGTCCTTTTTGTTCGCGTACTTCAGGAACTTTAATGTATTTAAAAATATCGACGGCTTTCACATCGTCTTTTTCGGAGGTGCCGGTCAGTTTTTTCAGATCATCAATCACCTGATCCTTGTATTTTAACTGATCGACCAGATTTTTCTGTTTCACAAAGTCAGCTTTCCGGAAAGTAGCAACCATGTCAGCAATGTCATTCAACTCATCAAAACCCATCTGACGCGAAGCCGAAATGTCAGTCAGCATTTCCCTCCACAAGCTGTTCAGGTAAGTTTCGGTCTGCAGCCTGTTTTCCTCGCTCATTTTATCCAGCAGAAAAGGCTCGACAGCCGCTTTAAACTTCCCGTGACGGACAATCTGCATCTCAACGCCCAGTTTTTCGAGCCCTCTTTTATAGAATGTACGTTCGCCTCCCAATCCCCTGAAATCAACCGATCCTTGGGGATTCAGCACCAGGCTGTCGGCCACAGTAGCCAGATAATAAGCCTTTTGCGAAAACACATCGCCGTAAGCATAAATAAATTTGCCTGAAGTTTTGAAATCTTTCAGGGCCGAGCGGATTTCTTCAACCGTGGCGATACCGGCCTGAATATCCGCCGGGTTCAGGTAAATACCACTGATCTGGTCATCGGTTTTGGCTTTCCGGATACAATCGAGTATATCGTTCAGTCCGACAGGCTGGCTGCTTTTGAACATCCCGAAATCGAGGTCGCCAAAAGGATTTTTCTTTGCACGGTCAACGATTTCATGGTCAAACTTCAGGAGCAACACACTATTACTTTCAATTTGAGCGGGTTCTTCTGAAACAGAAACCATTGCCGAAATGATTCCGATGGTAATAAAAAGAAGCAGCAATCCGGCAATCATCACTCCAACGATAGAAGCCAGTGTAAATTTGAAAAAATCCTTCATGAGTATTTTATTTGAATTTGTTTGTTTCGGTTAAAATGTACCATAGATTTGTACGAAATTAGTGTTTTTGTTACACAATTTGGGAAGTTATGACCAAGCTTTATTTGTTATTGGGCGGAAATTTGGGCGATAAAAAAAGCGTATTTGCCGAAGCTCGTATGATTCTTGAAAAGGTAGTCGGGAAAATCACCGCTCAGTCGGCCCTGTATGAAACTGAGCCTTGGGGATTTGATTCGGAAGACTTGTTTTGGAACCAGGTACTCGAAATCACAACAGTTCTTTCTCCGGATGAAGTCCTTCAACAGACTCAGAACGCAGAGACCGGACTGGGACGAATCAGGAAAGCCTACCAATACGCTTCGAGGATTATCGACATCGACATTTTGTTCTACGGAGAACTGATCATCAATCAGGCAAATCTGATTGTTCCGCATCCCCGCATTCAGGAACGGAAATTTACATTGATCCCGCTCTGCGAAATTGCTCCCGATTTGATCCATCCGGTATTTCAGAAAAACATCCGGCAATTGCTGGACGAATGCACAGACCCACTAAAAGTGGTGAAAGTACCAGATCTTCCCGAAGCACATTCGTAACTCAACACCTGTAACTAATCATTTAATGAAGGCTTCATTCAAAAAATATACGCTCCGATTCAAACAGGCATCCGGCACCTCGCGCGGTATTTACACCACCCGCGATTCGTGGTTCATATTCCTGAACGACGGTGTTGCCACCGGAATCGGAGAATGTGCGCCATTACCCGATTTGAGTATCGAAAGTCCGAAGAAAATGGGCACCAGACTGCTGCAGGTTTGCGAGCAAATCAGCTACTTCTGCCAGTTTCCCGACGAACTAAATGCGTGGCCATCGATCAGGTTTGGGCTCGAAACGGCCTTGCTCGACCTGAAAAACGGCGGGTCTCAAATCCTTTTCCCTTCAGCATTCACACGCGGAGAGCAGGGAGTTTCAATCAACGGACTGATTTGGATGGGAACACCCGAATTTATGAAACAGCAGATCCGTGCCAAGCTGGATGCCGGTTTTCGCTGCATCAAAATGAAAATCGGGGCATTGGATTTCGAAACCGAATTCAGTTTGCTGAAAGCCATCCGCGACGAGTTCTCCCCGGAAGAAATTACGCTCCGGGTGGATGCCAACTGTGCCTATTCGTATCAAACAGCCCTCGAAAACCTGAAACGACTGGCCGATTTACAGATTCATTCCATTGAGCAGCCGATTGCAACCGGGCGTTGGGACGAAATGGCCGAATTGTGCCGCCAATCTCCCGTTCCGATTGGTCTGGACGAAGAACTGATTGGCATAACCACCGGAAAAGAAATGCAAAAACTGGCAGAAACCATCCGCCCGGCTTACCTGATTTTGAAACCCAGCCTGCATGGCGGGTTTGCCGGGTGCGAAAAGTGGATTTCTGAAGCAGAAAAAATTGGTGCCGGCTGGTGGATTACCTCGGCCCTCGAATCGAATATCGGGCTGAATGCCATCGCTCAATGGACATTTCAGCAGAATGCCAGGAACGAACAAGGCTTGGGAACCGGGCAGCTGTTTACCAACAACTTTGATTCGCCACTCGAAATTACAGGCGAAAAATTGTGGTTTCGGCCAGAAACAGCCTGGAATCTGGAAAACCTGCTTCGCGAAGAAACCGAAGACGACTTTTAAAACGAACCAGCCTCAGTAAACAAGAAATCGAAAATGAAATCTGAAACAATACCTGTTATTCTGAACGGCCAACGATTTTCTTCTGAAAAAATCCGGGATCAAATTGCTGAAATTGACAGCAATCCATCTGCTCCTGAATGGAAAAAAGAATTGTATTTGTTCCTGAACGAATGGTTTTCGGAGCAGGATTTTGTGTTGGCGCAGACTTCGGGAAGTACAGGCGACCCCAAACCCGTTAAATTACCCAAATCAGTCATGATCCGCAGTGCAGAACGGACCATCGAATACTTCGGGCTGCAAGCCGGGAACCAGCTTTTGCTGAGTTTGCCCTGCCGGTACATCGCCGGAAAAATGATGGTGGTTCGCGCCATTGTCGGGCAAATGAACCTGATTGCGGTTGATCCGGCAACTGACTTCGATTTTTTGCAAACCGAATCATTTGATTTTGGAGCGATGGTTCCCAATCAGCTTTTTAAGCTGTTTGAGCAATCTTCAGGAAAGCTGAAATTACAAAACATTCGCAATTTGTTGGTCGGCGGTTCGGCTATCTCAACCGCAATGGAAGAAAAAATAAGTTTGCTGCCGAACCGGGTTGTTTCAACTTACGGAATGACCGAAACCGCTTCGCACATTGCCATTCGCGAACTTTCGGGTACGCGGAGATCGGAATGGTACCGTTGTCTGCCCGGTATTTCGGTCAGCCTGAACGAAAACGATTGCCTGCAAGTTCACCTTCCGGAGTTTGCCGAACCGTTGCAAACCAACGACCTGGCCGAACTTCAGTCGGACACCGCTTTCCGGATTTCAGGACGGGCCGACTCGGTTATCATTTCCGGAGGAATCAAATATTCGCCCGAAACCCTGGAACGCAAGCTGGGGCGGTTGATGAACAGGCGGCTGGTAATTTCGTCGGTAGCTGACGAAAAGCTGGGAGAACGGCTGGTTTTGGCTATTGAAGGCGAATCGTTCGACACCGGCAGTCTGAAACAACAAATGGCTGAAGTCTTAACTTCCTACGAATGCCCGAAAAGCATTTTTTTCATCGACCGGTTTCCCGAAACTTCCAGTGGGAAAATAATCAGGAGAGAGGTAAAAGAAATCTGCAAAACTATCTGTAAGTCGAACCCCGATTGAGGTACCCCAAATGACGAAAAGCAAACTTTCACATTGGAAAAAACATCTTCCCGACGGGTTTATCGCCGGGCTGTTACTGATGATTTTACTGGCATGGCTGTTTCCGGGAATCGGCGGGGAAGGCAGTACGCTAAAGCTGAAGGTAATTGTTAAATATGGAGTTTCGCTGCTTTTCTTTTTCTACGGATTGAAACTGAGCCCCGAAAAACTGAAGAGCGACCTGAAAAACTGGCGGCTGCATCTGCTTATTCAGGCCATTACATTTGTGGTATTTCCAGCCTTGGTGCTGGCTTTTCGTCCGTTCCTGAAAGGCACTGAAAATGAAGTGCTGTGGCTGGCTGTTTTCTTTCTTGCCGCACTTCCGTCAACAGTTTCTTCGTCGGTGGTCATGGTTTCGATGGCCGGAGGAAACATCCCGAGTGCCATCTTTAACGCCAGCATTTCCGGAGTCATCGGCATTCTGGTCACCCCACTGTGGATGGGAATTTTTATGGAAAAACAGGATGCTGCATTTGCTTTCGGCGATGTGCTGACCGACCTGATCATCCAGATTCTGATGCCTGTTATTGCCGGGCTTGTGCTGCACCGCTTCTGGGGTCAGTGGGCTTTTCGTTACAAAAAATGGCTCGCCATGTTCGACAAGTCGGTCATTCTGTGCATCGTTTACCAGAGTTTCAGTGATTCGTTCCTGAATGGTATTTTCAGTACGATCAGCTGGACCGAATTAATCGTACTCTCCGGAAGTGTGATTGCTTTGTTTTTTATCGTCTTTAGCCTGACGAAAACCGCCGTGCGCCAGATGAAGTTTAACCGGGAAGACAGCATTACCGTACTTTTCTGCGGTTCGAAAAAATCGCTGGTACACGGTTCGGTAATGGCTGCCGTGTTGTTTGCCGGAAGCAGCGCCGGAAGTATTTTTCTGGTTCCGATCATGATTTACCATGCGTTTCAGCTCTTTTACATCAGCGTGGTGGCCAAACGCATGAGTAAAGAAAGCAGCTGAGGAGCTTATTGCTTTAAACGCTTCACTTTTTAATCCATTCACCGATTTTAATCCAGTCCTGACCGATCCCTGATGTTTTCGGAAATCGGATTGATCTACTTTTACTTCATCAAAATAAAAGTAAAAATGGAACGATACTGCGAACACAAAAGACATTCGGGCTCATTTTGGGCTTATGTGTTAATCATTTCAGGAGTATTATGGCTTTTGAGCAAAAGCGGATGGGACATTAACCTTCCGGGAATTGGTCACTTTTTTTCCAACATTGTTACCTGGTCAACGGGAGCGACCTTCCCATTGCTCGTCATCGTGCTCGGGATTGTGCTGATAGCCGGACGAAAGTTCTTCGGCGCACTGCTGCTGGTTCTTATTGTGATGATCTTAATCCCTCACTTTCTGATCATCCCCGGCCTGCTGATGGTTTTCTTTTTCCCTGTTTTGCTAATCGTGATCGGAATTATTATACTTACTAAATTATTCTGAGGCATCTGTTCGGGTTGCTTAACCGATTAGATTGGTTGGTTTGCCGATCTGCAGTCAATCCGGAACAGATAAAAATTACTTTTGTAATCAAGAAAAAACAACAAGATATGGAACGTAGAAGTAGCGATAAGCGGTTGTATTTCGGAGTTATCCTGATTGTACTGGGTGTAATTCTGATTTTGGAAAGACTGAACCTGATTCCGGAATCGATGGCAGACCTGCTCATTTCATGGCAAACACTTCTGATCGGCATCGGTATTCTGTCAATGATTGGGGGCAACCGCACCTCCGGAACCATCCTGATTGTTGTCGGAAGTATATTTCTGCTCCCGGAGTTGATTACCGTACCCCATGAACTACGAAGAATATACTGGCCGTTGATACTGGTTGCCATTGGGGTTGCCATCTTGCTGCGCCGGCAAGATAATCCGAAACCAATAAACGTTGACACTCCCCGGCCGGATATCACTGACGACAATTCAATCAACACATTCGATGATTTTGTAATCTTCGGGGGACGTGAAGTTTTTATAGACTCACAGGCTCTGGCCGGAGGAAAAGCCACGTCTATTTTTGGTGGCATGGAGTTCGACCTGAGAAAAGCAAATTTGAAACCCGGAGGAGCTGTGATTGATTGTGTCAGCGTTTTCGGGGGTTGTGAATTTAAGATTCCGATGGACTGGAATGTACGCAACGAAGTGACCACCATCTTCGGCGCATTTACCGACAAACGCGGCGAGACATACAGCGACAGGTACTACGATCCTTCTAAAACTATTGTGATTAAAGGAGTTTCCATATTTGGCGGCATCGAAGTTAAACACTTCTGAAATGAAGCACCCCCTAACCAATAACTACCGGCTTCTCATCTCTTATGCCTCGTTCTGGGCGGTGATAGCGATCATAAACCTGATCCTTCAGGTTATCTGGTACGATGTTCCGCTAACCTACTCACTGCTCGATACCGGCACCAATTACCTCTTGTACCCGCTGCTTGGCTCCAGCATCTGGTACAGCATCCGTTACAACAGCCTCGAAGAAGTTACCATCGGCCGCCTGATCTTGTTCCACTTTATTGCGGCTTCCCTTTTGTGCGGAATCTGGGTTTACATCAGCTATGCCATTTACCAGCCTTTCATTTCCGGCAATAACAACTTCCTGCAAAACGGGCTGCCTTCCAAAATCTTCATCGGCTATCTGATGTATGTCATTTTCCTGGTATTCTTCTATGCTGTCAACTATTACCAAAGCCTGAAAGAAAAAATCAAGAAAGAAAGCGAATACAAAGCGCTGATCCGCGAAGCCGAGTTGCAGGCCCTGAAATCGCAGATCAACCCGCATTTCCTGTTCAACAGCCTCAATTCCATTTCGTCACTTACCGTAAGCAACCCTGAAAAAGCTCAGGAGATGGTCATCAACCTTTCTGCATTTATGCGTTATTCGCTGATGCACAATGAAAAAGAGATGGTTTCATTTTCAAGAGAACTTGAAAATATTAAACTTTACCTGAGCATTGAAAAAGTACGGTTTGGGCAGAAGTTAAATGCCGAATTCGAAATTCACGATCATTGTATGGAAGCTGAAATACCCAATATGATCTTGCAACCCTTGTTTGAAAATGCCATCAAATACGGGGTTTACGAAACCATTGAGCAGGTAACCATCAAAACCACCTGTGTGTGTGACGGAAATATCCTGAAAATTAACATTGTAAACGACTACGATGCCGGATCAATCAAACGGAGAGGCGAAGGCATTGGCTTGCGAAACATACGAAAACGCATGGAAATCATATACAATCAGCCCGACCTGATGAAAATTACCGACCATAAAACAAGTTTTGAAGTTCAATTGATCATCCCACAAAAACAAGCAGTGTCATGAGCGAAAAATTACAAACCCTGATTATTGAAGACGAAGAACTGGCGCGCAACCTCTTACGCTCTTACTTAAAAGATCAGCCCGACATTGAAATTATCGGAGAATGCGAAAACGGTTTTGACGGAGTCAAAGCCATCAACGATAAAAAACCTGATCTGGTGTTTCTGGACATCCAGATGCCTAAAATTACCGGTTTTGAGATGATTGAACTGCTCGACTTTAAACCGCAGATTATTTTCACAACCGCCTACGACCAGTATGCCCTGAAAGCTTTTGAACTTAATGCCGTAGATTATCTGCTCAAGCCCTTCTCAAAAGACCGGCTGCTGTCGGCTATCGATAAGGTTAAACACCGCATTCAGAATGCAGAAGACACCGCAGAAAAACTGGAAGAGCTTTCGAATTTCCGTGCCGGAGAAGAGTTTATTGACCGTGTTGTGGTAAAAGACCGCCATAAAATTCATATCGTCACTGTTGACCAGATCCGCTACATCGAGTCGCTTGACGATTATGTGATGATCTACACCTACGATGGGCGCCACATGAAGCAAAAAACCATGAAGTATTTTGAGAATGGCCTTGACCCGAAAAACTTCATCCGCATTCACCGCTCCTACATTGTTCAGGTCGACAACATTGCCGAAATTCAGCAATACGAGAAAGAATCGTACATCGTTATCCTGAAAGACAAGGACAAAACCAAGCTAAAAGTGAGCAAAACGGGATATAAAAGAATCAAAGAAATCCTTCACTTTTGATTGCCGCGGTTTGTTCCTTCGCCAAACAACAATACTCCTGAAGGGAAGAGCCTGAAAAGTAAAAAGTTCTGCGTTTATCACAGGACTTTTCCTATTTTTGGGAATCAATTCAGGAAACCATGAACATCAGTAGTCTATTCCTTCCCTTGTTAATCCCGCTTTTCGATTTTTCGGCTGATGAGATTAACATGGGAAAAGAAACATTCGTACAAATAATTATCATTCAATCAATTATCTTGATTGCGTTGGTTGGGTATGTTTTTGTAAGAGCCATCCGTGGCGGCTTTTCGGGATTGGTTACCCGGATTGTCAAAAGGGTTAAACTCGAAATCATTCTCGAAAAAGACAGGATTCTTCGTCCGCAGGTACTGACCATGACGATCAGCAACATCGGAAAAAACGAAGCTGACATTGATGCTCCGGTACTGGTATTCAGAAAAATATGGACAACCCGTAAATTTAAACTGAGCGGAATCAACGGACAGCACATTTACCCCATGTTTATCGGCCCCGATAAAATGCACCAACTCCGAATCGAAACGGCAACGTTTCATCAATACGACCGATCGATCAAATCATTCTACTGGGCTCAAATACAGCTAACCGATGTCGATGGCCGCAGATGGAAATCGAACAAAGTTAAACTGCGGAAAAGCCTGGTGACTTAGGTCTGCAAAAAAGTACACTGAAGAAAGAAAAAACCGAAACCCGGATGAGAGACTGGAAATTTAACGGCGTTGATTTTTCGACTTACCCGCACTACGAGGGCGGGGATCTGGGAGTCTGCTACACGAAAGAACAAACCAGTATCCGGATCTGGGCACCGACTGCCGGACAGGTAGAATTGCGCATTTACAGGCAAAGCCAGGGAGGTTCAGCCATCCGGATCGACCAGTTTGAAAAGGCTGAAAGCGGCACCTGGCTGATTGTGCTTCAAGGCGATTTAAACGGATATTTCTATACTATCAGAGTCAACGACAACACGGGCTGGCTGAACGAAACACCCGGAGTGGATGCTCGGGCAGTAGGAATAAACGGAATCCGGGGATTGATCTTTGATCCGGGAACAACCGATCCGGAGGGATGGACAGACGATCAACGGGTTAAATGCGAGTCGCCCACGGATGCGGTGATTTACGAATTGAGTGTCCGCGATTTTTCCGTTGCTCCTTCTTCCGGAATGAAAAACAAGGGAAAATACCTGGCCTTCACTGAATCCGGGGCGGTTTCGCCGCAAGGATTAAAAACCGGAATCGACCACCTGAAGGAACTCGGAATTACCCACGTTCATCTATTACCGGTTTATGATTTTCTGACCGTTGATGAACGCTACCCTGATCAAAGTTACAACTGGGGCTACGATCCGCAGAACTTTAATGCTCCGGAAGGAAGTTACGCGAGCAATCCCAACACAACCTCACGTATTCTTGAACTCAAAATGCTGGTTCAGTCGCTTCATCAGGCTGGTATTGGCGTAATCTTCGATGTCGTATACAACCACACGGCGCATACCCGCAGGTCATGGTTCAACCAGACTGTTCCGGGCTACTACTACCGTCAGAAGCCAAACGGAACTTTCTCGAACGCCAGCGGTTGCGGCAACGAGATAGCTACAGAGCGGAATATGGTCCGGAAATACATCATCGATTCGCTGCTTTACTGGGCAACCGAATTCCACCTGGATGGATTCCGCTTCGATTTGATGGGAGTTTATGATCTGGACACCATGAACCAGATCAGAACAAAATTAGACCAGGTTTCTCCGTCGATCCTGCTTTACGGCGAAGGCTGGACTGCCGACAAGAGTCCGCTGAGCGAAACCTGGCGGGCCGTTAAAACCAATATAACCCGGTTATATCGGGTGGCTGCCTTTAACGACGATTTCCGCGACGGCATCAAAGGCAATAATTTTAATCCGCACAGCAAAGGTTTTGTTAGCGGGCAAACCATTCAGGAGGAAAACATTAAGTTTGGTATTACCGGAGCATGCTTTCATCCGCAGATCGTGTACGGTTATGTCGAACGTTCCAAATCACCCTGGGCTTCAGAGCCCTGGCAATGTGTCAACTACGCCTCATGCCACGATAATTATACGCTGTTTGACAAACTGACTTTAAGCTCTCCGGAAGCAACTGAAGAAGAACTCTGCCGTATGGTCATGATGGCCGGGGCACTGGTCCTCACCTCGCAGGGAATTCCTTTTCTTCATGCAGGAGATGAAATGGCCCGGACCAAATCGGGCGACCACAACTCCTACAAATCTCCCGACTGCATTAATCAGATTGATTGGGAAAGAAAAAGCAGTTACAGCAATATTTTCCGGTATTACCAGATGCTGATCAGCCTGAGAAAATCACATCCTGCATTCCGGATGACATCGGCCAACCAGATTCGTAAACACCTCGTTTTTTCTTCGGATTATCAGCCGGGAGTGGCTTCTTATTCGTTGGTTAACCATGCCAACGATGACAAGTGGCGAACCATCCTCATGGTTTTCAACGGAAACCGCTATCCGATCACTTTCAGTCTGCCGCCACATATCTCGTGGCGAATTGTTGCCAGGGATATAACTATTAATCCGGACAGCACGGAATATATTTCGGCATCTGAAATTGAAGTTTCAGGCATTTCGATGCTCATGCTGGTTGAAGATTATTTCAACCCGACAATCCAATTTACGAACTCCTGAATCACCTAATAAACAGCCAGCAATAAATCAATATCTTTATACGGAAGGTTAAATTTTTCGGCCAGAGCCATATTGGTTAAAATTCCGTTATAGACATAAACCCCTTTCCTGAAACTCCTCGAGTTTTTGATGTAGTTCTCAATCCCGCCGATTTCTCCAATGGAAATCAATATCGGAATCAGCACGTTGCTCAACGCAATGGAGGCAGTACGCGCTACAATAGCCGGCAGGTTTGGTACGCAATAATGAATGATTCCGTGCTCAACAAACGACGGATTATTCAAATCGGTACAGCGTGAGGTTTCAAAACAACCGCCCTGGCTCACATTTAAATCGATGATCACCGATCCGGGCTTCATCTTTTTTACCATGTCTTCAGATATCCGGAACGAAGGCGGCATTCCGACAGGCATGGCGCCGAGCACGGCATCAGCCGATTTGAGTGCCTTCCCGACGACTTTGGGATAATAAACTGAAGTAAAAATGCGCTGCGAGAGTTTCTCCTCCAACCGTCGCAGAGAACTGATGTTATCATCGAAAACTTTAACCATTACACCAAGACCTAAGGCTGCACGTGCAGCAAACTCGGCAGCAGTACCTGACCCCAGAATAACCAGTTCGGCAGGCGAGATACCGGTTACACTTCCCAGCAACACCCCTTTCCCGCCCCGCGACTTACTCATGTACTCGTTGATCAGCACCACTGCTGCACTTCCGGATATCTGGCTCATCAACTGAACAATAGGCTTGCTTCCGGCATCATCTTCCAGATATTCGTATGCAATGTTGGTCATTTTCTTATGCATCAGCTTCCCGATTGAGTTGGGGCAATGTGCATTTATCTGAAGGTCAGAGATCAATGCCTGATAGCCCTTCATCATATCAATTTCAGATTCATCGAACGGAGATACGCGCAGAATGATATCACATTCAAATATCTCTTTGCGGTCATCCATCACCAAAGCCCCGGCATTCCGGTACTCCTCGTCAGAATAGCTTGCCGCTTTTCCGGCTTCTTTTTCAATTAAGATATCATGTCCGTATGAAACCAGTAACTCAACAGCCTGAGGCGTTAACGGAACGCGGTACTCAACCTTTTTATGGTCCGAAGGAATTCCAATCCTTATTTTTTTACCCTTCCGTCTGACTTCAAGCATTTCCTCCTTAGGCATCATAAACGTTGAGC
>JAEUSS010000088.1 GCA_016788685.1 Prolixibacteraceae bacterium
ACAACTGATATTATTATATGAAACGAGTCCATTTTTTGCTTTTACTTGGTGTTTTATGCTCTCCTTTTATTCTGAATGCTCAGAAGATTAATAAAAAGCCTTTGACGATCAATGATTTTGCAGGGTGGAAAGCACTGGATAACCTAATGGTTACAGGCGACGGAAAATTTGTAGCATACGAACTGAATCCCGGGAAAGGAGATGGGAACCTGATTGTTAAGACCGTCGATTCAAAGAAAGAAGATACGCTCTCCCGCGGATACGCTGCCCGTTTTTCTCCGGAATCAGACTACATCGTATACAAAATTAAACAACCGGCAGACTCTGTCCGGAGCGCAAAAAAGAAAAAGCTGAAAAAGGAACTGATGCCTAAAGACAGTCTGGGTATCCTGGTTTTCAAAAAACATAAAATCTATTCATTTCCTAACCTGAAGCAATTTTCGGTTTCCAAAGAAAATGCGGCTTGGGTTGCTTTTTTGACCGATATGAAAAAGCCGGACAAAAAAGCAGATGACCAGAAAGCGAGAAAGAACGGTGAGTCGTTAAACGAGCTCAAAAGCCAACTCGTTTTGTTTCACGCAGCTTCAGGAGATACGGTTTGTTTTCAGAATGTGACCGAATATTATTATGCGCCTGAGGGACATAGCATAACTTTTATCCGGCAAACCAATGATTCGGCAGAACGCACTGAGGTGGTGGTTTTCGATACGGAAAGCCGAAAACTGAACGTGTTTTTCAGTCAACCCGGCACGGCAAAAAAGATAGTCTCAGACGAACAGGGTGGGCGTTTCGGTTTTTTGTTCTCGGCCGATACGATCAAAGAGAAGGTATATAGTCTGTACTACGGATCGCTTACAACGGGAGAGCCCAAAGCTGTTGTGGTACCTGACGGGCAGGGCATGCCGCTGGGGTGGTCGCCTTCTGAATATGGAGAACTGTCATTTTCGGAAAACGGCCAGCGGTTATTTTTGGGTACTGCTTCTAAGCCACTGCCCGAACCCAAGGATACACTTCTGGATGATGAGAAACCAGTTGTGGATATCTGGAACTGGAAGGATAAAGAGTTGCAGCCGGAACAAAAAATTAATCTGGAAAAGGAGAAAAAGAGAACCTATAAGGCCGTGTACCTGGTTGATAAGGGTAAGTTTATCCAGTTGGCCGATCCATTTACCAGAGAGGTGCGGATCAATCAAAAAGGGAATGCCCGATTTGCCCTTGGACTTGATCCTTCGCCTTATAAACTTGAAGCCTCGTGGTCGGGCAAATCAACTTCAGATTTTTACCTGATTGATGTGGAAACCGGAATCAAACGGGTTATTGTAAAGAATAAATCGCTGGTTACGTTATCGCCAGGCGGTGGGTTTGTCGTGTGGTACGATCCGGCAGACAGCAGCTACTACTCGCGCTCAACAAATGTGGTTCCCGGTGAGATTGTGAAATTAAATGCTGAAATACCGGTTTCGTTTTGTGATGAAATCTGGGATATGCCCGATGAAGCCCGCCCATACGGAATTGCAGGCTGGTCGGAGAATGATAAATTTGTTTTTCTGTACGATCGATACGACATCTGGAAAGTAGACCTCGACGGAGTGAAGGTTCCGGTGAACGCAACCCGTAACTACGGACGAAAAAACTACCTGAGATTCCGGTATCAGAAGCTCGATCCGGAAGAAGAATTTATTGACACCAGTAAGCCGGTTATTGTAAGCTCTTTCGATGAGCGAAATAAGTCAGCCGGCTACTTTATTGCAGATTTGCGTAATTACAGTGATCCGCGCATGTTGCTGCACGAAGATTACCGCTTCGAGAACCTGAAAAAGGCAAAAAATGCGGATGTTCTTGTCTGGACCCGCGAAAATGTAGCCGAATCTCCCAATGTTTGGGCCGGAGATTTGTCGTTTGATCATCGGCGCCGTTTATCTGACTCCAATCCGCAGCAATCCCAGTTTGTGTGGCCAGGAGTTCGGTTGGTGCACTGGGATTCGTTTTCCGGGAAAAAACTCGAAGGCTTGCTCTATTTTCCTGAAACCATTGATCCTGAGCGGAAGTATCCGATGATTGTTTATTTCTATGAACGCAATGCCGACAACCTGAACACTTATACATTACCGTCGCCAACACGTTCAACCGTTAACCGGACTTATTTTGCCAGTAACGATTACATCATTTTTGTTCCAGATATTACCTACGAAAATGGTTATCCGGGGCAGGAAGCCTTTGATGCTATCGTTAGCGGAACTCAGTTTGTCAGCAGCATGTTCCCGTTTATCGACCGCAAAAAAATAGGAGTTCAGGGGCAAAGCTGGGGGGGCTATCAAACCGCCTGGCTGATTACACAAACCGACATGTTTGCTGCTGCTATGGCGGGTGCACCGGTAAGTAATATGACCAGCGCTTACGGTGGAATACGTTGGGGAACTGGCATTTCTCGTATGTATCAGTACGAAAAATCACAAAGCCGGATTGGCGGTACTTTGTGGGATAAACCTTTGCAATACATCGAAAATTCGCCGCTGTTTTACGTCCCCAGAATTAAAACACCGCTGTTGATTATGCACAACGACAACGATGGTGCGGTGCCGTGGTACCAGGGAATCGAGCTTTTTACAGCCATGCGCCGTCTGGATAAACCGGTATGGATGCTGAATTACAATAACGATGAGCATAACCTGAAAGCCGAGAGCTGGGCAAACCGTATGGATTTAACTATACGGATGAAACAGTTTTTTGATCATTACCTGAAAGGAACGTCCATGCCTTCGTGGATGTCAAACGGTGTTCCGGCTATCCGGAAAGGGAAAGATCTGGGATATTAAAAAATGGAGGAGTATTAGAAACAGCGGGTTCCGGAATTCAACAAATGGTATGAATTCCGGAACCTGTTTTTTTAGAGCATTACTTCCAGTTGCCCGTAGCTTTGAATGATAGCACTGGCTTCTTTTTGGCTGCCCGGTTTGACCCCGGGACCTTGATATGCGATGCACTTCATGCCTGCAGAGCGGGCCGCTTTGATGCCGTTGGGCGAGTCTTCAATAACCAGGCAGTGCTCTGGCTTGATGCCAAGTTTGCTGGCGGCCAGTAAAAAAACATCAGGCTCCGGTTTACTTTTTCCGGCTTCCTGGGCGCTGACCACCACCTGAAAATATTTCAGGAGTCCGGTTTTCTTCAGAATCAGGTCGATAATTTCCGGAAAGGAAGACGAAGCTACCGCCATCGGATAGTTTTTTTTCTGAAGTTTCTTTAACAGTTCCTCCAGCCCGGGCATAACCGGTATTTCTTCGAGTTCATCAAAAAAACGATGGCATTCAACCCGATTTTGCTCAATCAGTTCTTCAGCCGAAATCAAAATGCCGTGTCGTTCAGCAATTTCCTTCCACATCACATCCGAAGCTGCGCCCAGGTACTTTTGGTGCTCCTCTTTTGTTACGCTGATTTTGTTTAGGCTAAATTGCCGCTTCTCAATTTCCGTATGGAAGGGTTCGCTGTCAACGAGCACGCCGTCCATATCAAAAATAATGGCTTTGGTCATGGTTTTAATTTTTTTGAACAGACCGGAATGATGGTCCGTTTTCAAGGTAAATAATAGGGATGTCAGTAATAAATGTTTTCATCCAAGTTGCACAATACTCCATTCCGGCTTCTTCCGAAGCGATATGGCCGGTAAAGATAGCAGCTTTTTTCAGTCCCAGCATAGACGCGTCCAGCACGTACTCGTAGGTTTCCCATTCCGAAGCTTCGCCTGCTACCAGGAGTTCGGTAAATTCTCCGGAAAGCAGGTTGATGTGCGTTTTCGAGCCGGGTGCGCCAACTGCCAGAGCCACATTGGTAAAGCGCATCGACGGATTGCCCACAACACGCAGCTGGCTTCCTTGCAGTTTTTCCTGAAGCGTTTGGGCAAATTCTCCAACGGTTTGTTCTCCGAATTTGAAGAATAACATGGATTGGTCAACCTGATTGGCTTTCCAGCCAAGTTTGTCGACCATTCCTACACAGATGCCGTCGGGAACTGTGTAGTGCCAGTGGTCGTGAAACCTGAAAATAATGAGTTTATGTTCGTTGATGTAGTCCATTTTCTTCTGATAAACCGGATTGTCCTTCAGAAATTCGGTTTTATCCAAGTGATTGTAGAAGGTAGGCTCATGTGCAATAATCAGGTTGCAATTGTTTTCAACCGCTTTCCGGAGCGTCTCCATATTGGCAAACATACAAACGGCTACGCCTGTAACTACATCATCGGGGTTACCCGATTTAAAGGTATCTACCGTTTCCTGGTTCCACCGGCAGGTCAGGTGAGTTTGCATCTGCGCAACGATCTGGCGCGCAGTTTTGGTTTTAAGTCCGTTGTCCTGAGCCGATAGTTTGTGCGAACTGGCGGCAACCAAAAAAACAAGGCATGCTCCTAATAGTTTCATAATCTTTTGCTTGTTGTTTAAAGGCTGAAACGGGCCGGGAATCTGATTTTCGGGCCTGAAGTCAGCAGGTTAATGTTTCAAATGTATAAAAATGAATGAAACGATGGTCTCCGAATTTGATTGGATGGATGGCTGAAGTCTTGTAACCTGATCCGGATCAAATCTTTGCATCCCGAAACCGGCGTATTTCGTTTAGATTTTTACCTTTGTTGTCATTATAAAACTAACTAAGTCCATATGAAAACCTGCAAAATCACTCTGCTTTTCATTTTAATTATTTTTCTACTCGTGTCATGTCGGGTCAAAGAAGATCAATGGACAGAACTTTTCAACGGGAAAGATTTAAGTGGCTGGTCGGCTAACGAAAATCCTGCAAGTTTCAAAGTCGAAAATGGTTTACTGGTGGCAAGCGGGTCGATCAGTCATCTGTTTTACACCGGAGATTACAAAAAGGGAATCTTCCGTAATTTCGAGCTGAAAGCTATGGTGAAAACCGATCCCGGCAGCAACTCCGGAATTGTTTTTCATACCCAGGAACAGCCTTACGGACCACTTTTGCGTGGCTACGAAGTTCAGATCAATAATTCGTACGAACGTCCGGGCGATTTCCAGGAGCTGAAAAAAACAGGAAGTATCTACGGAATCCGGAATATTTATTATCCCACGGTAAAGGATAACGAATGGTTTGAATTGTCATTCAGAGTAATTGAGAACCGTTGCGAGGTATTTGTAAACGGGACCAAGGTTGTGGATTACATTCAGCCTGACGAGCCCTATCGCCCTGAAAATGATAAGCTGAAGGTGTTCAGCGCCGGACGTATTGCCTTGCAGTGTCACGATGAAGAGAGCAGGGTTTATTTCAAAAGTATTCAGGTGAAACCGTTGCCGAAAGCTGAAAAGTTTGCGCCATTGGTTTCTAAAGAATGGGATACCAAAATCACCAGATTGATGTCCGAGAACTTTCCGGTTATCGATTTTCATGTGCACCTGAAGGGAGGGCTGACTATTGATCAGGCTTGCGAGAATTCGATGAAACTGGGCATCAATTACGGGATTGCACCCAATTGCGGTTTGAAATTCCCGGTGACCGACGATGCCTCGCTGGCCGCTTACATGGATACGGTTCAGTCGAAGCCGATTTTTCGGGGAATGCAGGCTGAAGGCCGTGAATGGGTGACTCTGTTTTCACCTGAAGCTGTGGCTAAATTCGACTATGTGTTTACCGATGGAATGACCTGGACCGATCACAAGGGGCGCCGTATGCGGTTGTGGGTGCCGGCTGAGACATTTGTTGAAGATGAACAACAGTTTATGGACGAACTGGTTAGTAAAATCGAACGGGTGATCTCGCAGGAACCCGTTGATATTCATGTGAATCCTACTTTTCTTCCGGAGGTAATTGCCGGCAGGTACGACGAACTTTGGACGGATGCCCGTATCGACCGATTTGTAAAAGTGCTGGCCGACAATGGCGTGGCCCTCGAAATTAATGCACGGTATAAACTTCCGTCAGAAAAAATACTCCGGAAAGCCAAAGAAGCCGGCGTAAAATTTACCTTCGGAACCAACAATACCGGTGCTGACCTTGGAACTCTCGACTATTCGCTTGAAATGAAAGAAAAACTGGGACTGACCTACAAAGACATGTTTATGCCTAAAAAGCAAAATGAAAAACCTGTTTTGGTGAAAGGGCTTCCGGCAAAAATTACCGGGTAAAATACCTGACCTGAAACTGGTCCGGGGATCTTCAGTCCTGATCTGACTGGGGTGTATACTCCACTAAGGAATTATCCACATATCGTAACAAACTAAAACCAAAATCATGAAAAACCTTTTGAAAATTGTTGTTTTACAGGCAATCCTGCTGTGCGCATGGCCTTCTTATTCCGTTCAGCCTCCCGGTGACTTTGCCAAATCGGCCATCTCTGTCGGCTTGGTGGTTGAAGACCTGAATAAAGCGCTCGATTTTTACATCAACGTCATCGGGATGGTAAAAACCGGAGAATTCAGTGTGGACGCTGCAAAGGCCAAAGATCTGGGA
>JAEUSS010000466.1 GCA_016788685.1 Prolixibacteraceae bacterium
CAACGGATTTCTGAGATTCAAATTCATGGTCAAAATTTTGGCATTGTTTGGTTTATAAACTAAAAAACCTAACAGGCTTTCACTGTTAGGTTCATTACAACGAGCCTTTTGTTTATCAGGCGTTTATCATCATCGGCATTAAAAGCATCAATACATTTTCTTCTTCATTTTCATTATCCGCAGGCAGCAGCAACCCGGCGCGTGTCGGGTCCGACAGTTCAACCTTTACATCGGTAGCCGACAGATTGGATAAGATTTCCTGAAGGAAAGTAGATTTGAACCCGATTTCCATGTCCTCACCTTCATACTGGCAATTCAGACGTTCAACAGCCGAGATCGAGAAATCGATATCCTGAGCTGAAACAACAAGCTGATTCTCGGTCAGCTTCAATCGGATCAGATTACTGGCCTGATTTGAGAATACTGATACACGACGAACGGTATTGTAAAACTCAACGCGGTCGATAATCAGTTTGTTTGGATTATTCTGAGGAATAACCGAATTGTAACTCGGATAATTTCCTTCAACCAGGCGGCAAATCAGTTTATAGTTGCTCAGTGTGAAGAAGGCATTCTTATCGTCAAATTCCAGTTTAACGTCAAAATCTTCTTTCGGAAGCAAACTTTTTAGCAATGCTGCCGGCTTCTTCGGAAGAATAAACGATGCATCTTTATCAGCTTTTGCATCGAACCGTTTGTAGCGCACCAACTTGTGGGCATCCGAAGCTACAAACTTCATATCTTCGGTCGAAATTTCAACAAAGATACCGTTCATTACCGGGCGAAGTTCATCATCAGCTGTAGCAAAAAGTGTTTTGTTGATTCCGCTGAGCAATACACCGTGATTTACGTTAATTGTTGACGCAACACTCTCATTCAGCATAGGTTGTTGCGGAAAATCTTCTCCGTTCTGGCCAACGATACTGAACTTACCGTTCTGAGAAAAAATATCAATAGCAAATGTTTCCGGGTCAATCTGAAAAGTCAGCGGTTGTTCCGGAAATTCCTTCAGTGTTTCATTCATCAGTTTTGCAGGAACGGCAATCACACCGGTTCCGCTGGTGTTATCTAATTCCAGACTTGTAATCAATGTTGATTCCAGATCTGAAGCAGTAACCGTCAAACGATTATCTTCCAGCAAAAACAAATAATTATCTAAAATCGGAAGCGTATTTTTAGAATTGATCACTTTGCTGATGGCAGCAAGATGACTGAGTAATTCGGTACTAGAAACAACAAATTTCATCTGTATTTTTTTAGAGTTTTATATTCCTTTTTCATTTATTTGCCTTGAAATCACCTCCCTATCCGTTCGATGAGAAGTACACGAATATACAAACTTTGGCATTTTTAACCTATTGATCGGTAAATATTTTATCCAAAAGAAACAAACATACCGGCAATCAATTGCCAATGTCAACAAACAAGTTCCGGATATCTTTCTCATCCTGCACCTCGGCATGCATAATCACAACAATATCAAACACATCACACTTCGCCCCTGATTCAGCACTTGTATTTACGGCGCCGGATATACACATAAACCGCCCCGAATGCCGAAATTAACAGCAACGGCGCAACTACATTCAGAATCTGCCAGATCAGTTTACTTTCTTTCATCCTGACTTTATCCAGCAACCGGATTTTAAAAACCCGCGAACGCAGTTCCATCAAACCCTCATCGTCGCACAAATAATTCACGCCATTCATTAAAATTGCCTTATTACCAAAAGTCTGCTGCGAATAACGGTCATAACCCAGCGGCATATACTCCGGAGCCCCGTTAGCCATCCGGTACTGATTCGACATCAGATTTCCATCTGAAAAAACGATCATCCGGGTAGGCTGACTTTCGTTCTTCACTCCGGAAGGGTTTACTCCAAACGAATCAACTACCCTGTTTTTAAACACCGAAGTAAAGGTCCCTTCGAGCAAAACTCCGACAGGCTGAGAAGGCTGATTGAACAAACGCCGGTCGGGCGGATTATTTATGCTTGCCAGACTGATTTCAACCGGAGCCTGGACTACCAGCGAATAAGCCGAAGTAGCAAGGATTACTGTTTTTTGCACCTCCTCTTGTTTACCGACCATATCAATCGAACTCACAAATTCTGCTTTCACACGGTTCAGATTTCTGCTGATAACATGATCACC
>JAEUSS010000154.1 GCA_016788685.1 Prolixibacteraceae bacterium
AACAAAACTGGGAGGAACACATTACTTTATTTCCAAAGGAAGCAGTGAGCCTTTAAAAAAGGCCTTTTCTATAAACGGCTATCCTACTTATCTGCTTTTTGATAGGAATGGGAACATCGTAAGTAATAATACCTTTAGACCCAGTGAGCAAGATCAAATAGTTAAAAAAATTAAACAACTGACAATAAAATAAGGGTTTGTTGGCAATGGGAGAATCAGGCGGTTGATAATTATATGGTTGCCTCAGATTTGCCTTTGGCATAGAGTTCAGATAGCAGTGAATAAATTCAGAAAAACTATATTAGCTCATGGATAATACAAAAATATACCGCATGTCCTTTGCCCGTGTTTATCCGATGTATATACAAAAGGCGGAAAAGAAAGGACGTACGAAAGAAGAGGTTGATGCGGTAATTGTATGGCTGACCGGTTATACCAGGCAAATGTTGCAGGAGCAGCTGGACAGGGAAGTTGATCTGGAGACTTTTTTCGCCCTAGCGCCCGAACTAAATCCCAATGCGTCAAAAATTACCGGAGTAATTTGTGGTTACCGGATTGAAGAAATTGAAGAGGAACTGATGCGAAAAATCCGATACCTAGACAAACTGGTTGATGAATTGGCTAAAGGGAAAACGATGGAGAAGATTCTGAGAAAATAAGAACTGTTGAGTTTGTTACAATGGCAATGCCGGACTGCCGGTGTGCATCGTATGGATAAAGGGTATGTGTAAATAATTCAAACCGACATGGACAAAGTAAATATTCAAGACAAGTTAAGCCTGATCGGTGAATACTGGAAGCCTGCTGTTGTGGGCGAATTAAACGGGCAACAAGTTAAGCTTGTAAAGATTCAGGATGAGTTTACCATGCATCATCATGAAAATGAAGATGAACTGTTCATGGTGATTAAAGGAACGTTAAAGATGGATTACGGCGACCGGATTATTGAAGTCAATGAAGGTGAATTTCTTATTGTTCCCAGAGGTGTCAAACACAAACCAATGGCGGATTCTGAGGTTCATTTACTGTTGTTCGAACCGGGAACGACCTTGAACACAGGCAATGTCAAAAATGAATTAACGGTTGATCAGCCGAAGAAGATATAGCCATGAAAGTTTGTGCATCAAAGTCAAAGAGCGGACGACATTAAAGTCGCCCGCTCTTTGTTTGAAGATATCTTCCGGTAAAAGATAGTTTTTATTTCACCGGAATATTTTTCAGTGTTTCAACCAGGAATTCCCAGAATTTTCCAACTGATTCGATGTTAACTTTTTCGTCCGGAGAGTGCGGAAACCGAATGGTTGGGCCAAACGAAATCATATCCCAGTGCGGGTAACTGCCTCCGAGGATTCCGCATTCCAGTCCGGCATGTATAGCTTTGATCTCAGGAATACGTCCGAATTTAGCCTGGTAAACCTCTTGCATGGTTTTCAGGATTGGCGATTCCATATTGGGTTTCCATCCGGGGTATCCGCCGGTTAATTTCACCTCGGCGCCAGCCAGGGTGAATACCGAATCCATGCGCGAACCCAGTTCTGTGCGGGCAGTGTCAACCGAACTGCGCATCAGGCAGGCAATCTTAACGATTTTGTTTTCGCTGTCCGATTTTACAATCGCCAGGTTGGTCGATGTTTCAACCAGTCCGGGCATGCTGTCGCTCATGCGGATCACGCCGTTGGGGCATGCTACAATGGCAT
>JAEUSS010000160.1 GCA_016788685.1 Prolixibacteraceae bacterium
TTTCAGCCCGATAAGCTGGGTCGAATGCGGCGGACTGGTTGTAATCACCGTGTCGATATTGAATTGCCGGATCAGTTCCACCGCCTTTTTCAGGGCAAATTTGTTCCAGCCTTTGCGCGGATCGGGCAGCAGGAAATTTCCCCGCAAAAATTTAAACACCGGCTGAAGTAATCCCCCCTTGGATTCGTTGGCAAAACCACCGTACGGAACTTCCTTTTTCCCGGAGATTAGTTTGTATAAATCATACAGCTCAAAACTCCGGGTAGTGTATACCAGGCATCGATCATCAATTTCAGCCAGAAGGCTTTCGTCTCTTTGCGGATAACTGGCATACTTCGGGTCGACAGTCAGAATTACCGGCTGCCAGCCAAATTCAGGAAGGTATTTGGCAAATTTCAGCCATCGCTGAACGCCGGCGCCACCCGATGGCGGCCAATAGTAGGTAATAATTAAAACTCTCTTCATGTTTTTCCGGAACAGAAAATCTTCCGCCCGGTAAAGATAATCTATTTGAATAATGTGGCTGGCGAAACAAAATAAAAAAGCCGCCTCAATTGCTTGAAGCGGCTCCGAAAATCCCTGCTTATAAAATTTAATTCAGGATGCTGTTGTATTGTTCATTGATCAAATCGGGAAGATAACTGGCAATCATCTCCAAAACCTTTTCGCTGCCAATTGCTTCGGCGCTAATACATTTCTGGCTTTTCAGCTGGACTTCATTCAGAACCGCAGTGTTTAAGCTTTCGCTTACGGTACTTTCAGTTCCGCCAATCAGTCTCACACCAAAACCTTGTGAACCATTAATGTATTTGACTTCGAAATACTTGGTACGAACCAGATATTCCTGTCCCTTTTTTGTTTCCTTTAAGAATACATGAACAGGAGTTTTTGATTCACCATAAGCAATTTCCCAACTCTTCTGGAAACCTGAAGCCGGATTAAAATTCAGATCGGGGGAAATCTTGTAATTTGAATTCAAAGATTCTTCGTTTCCAGCCCAAACGCTGGTAGAAATCAGCGTAAAAACTACCAACATTATATGAACAAACAAATTTTTCGTTTTCATTTTCTTTCTTTTTAATTGTTAAGAAATCTTGTTTTCCTGTGTTGAACGATGCAAATCTAACAGCCTTTTTTGAATCAAAAACAGTTGGAAAATCAGTCTTCCATAGGTTGAAAAACGGCGAAAAAAAATTCAGAAGGCAAAAGCTTAGTTTAAGTCCAAAAAAGAAATCGGAGTGCTTTGATGTTTCTTTTTACTATAAAAATTGCAGTTATTGCTTACAATTTGAAAGCGGCATGTTTTGCAGCATTTGTCGCTTTTATTTTACTCTTTTTCTGTTTGTTAAGAAATTGTAAATATTTCACGCTTCCTGCAAAATGTCTTTGCAATTTGAAATAACTCTTCTAAACCCCCATTCCGCTTACAAATTGAAATCACATTTATCAACCTGATTTCATTAATGTCATTTAGAGTTCTTTTTATGCTTTCATTTTTCCATTTGAAGACAATTGCCACGTTCTTTTTCGAATGAGGGCACAAAAAAAGTCCGCTACTGACAAGCAGTAGCGGACTTTCACTGTATCTAAAGTTTAAACTTACAGTTTTGCAAAAAGCTTTTTCAGGCTTACTTCTCCTGAAATGATGTTCTTCAGGTCGCCGATTGCAACACGATCCTGCAACATCGTATCACGGTAACGGATAGTTACGGTTTGATCCTCAAGTGACTGATGATCGACCGTTACGCAGAAAGGAGTACCAATAGCATCCTGCCGGCGGTAACGCTTACCGATCGAGTCTTTTTCGTCATACTGACAGTTGAAATCAAATTTCAGATCGTCAATAATTTCGCGGGCTTTCTCGGCCAGACCATCTTTTTTCATCAATGGCATAACGGCCAGTTTTACCGGAGCCAATGGCGCCGGCAGACGAAGCACCACACGGGTATCTTTTTTACCGTCCTCGCTCACCACTTCTTCTTCGGAATACGATGCAGCCATGATTTGCAGGAACATGCGGTCGACTCCGATTGAGGTTTCTACCACATAAGGAACGTATGACTCGTTCAGCTCCGGATCGAAATATGTGATTTTCTTCCCTGAAAAGTTTTGATGCTGCGAAAGATCGAAATCAGTACGCGAGTGGATTCCTTCCACTTCTTTAAAACCAAACGGGAAGCGGTATTCTACGTCAACAGCGGCATTGGCGTAATGAGCCAGCTTGTCGTGTTCGTGGAAGCGGTAATTTTCTTCGCCGAAGCCCAGAGCCTGGTGCCAGTTCATGCGGGTTTTCTTCCATTTTTCGAACCATTCCAGTTCGCTTCCGGGACGAACAAAGAACTGAAGTTCCATCTGTTCAAACTCGCGCATGCGGAAGATAAACTGACGGGCAACAATTTCGTTACGGAAAGCTTTCCCGATCTGAGCAATTCCGAACGGAATTTTCATGCGGCCGGTCTTCTGTACATTCAGGTAATTCACAAAAATACCCTGTGCGGTTTCCGGGCGGAGGTAAATCTTCAGCGCGCCTTCGGCTGTTGACCCCATTTCTGTGGAGAACATCAGGTTAAACTGACGAACATCGGTCCAGTTGCGCGTTCCGGAGATAGGACAGACGATTTCCTGATCGATGATGATTTGTTTCAGTTCGTCGAGGTTACTGTCGTTTAGCGCTTTCACGAAGCGAGCCTGCAGATCGTCCCACTTTTGCTGATATTCCAGCACGCGGCCGTTGGTTTCGCGGAACTGTTTTTCGTCAAAAGATTCGCCAAAGCGTTTTTTTGCTTTCTCGATTTCCTTTTCGATTTTGTCTTCGTATTTGGCCAGTTGCTCTTCGATCAGAACGTCGGCACGGTATCTTTTTTTCGAATCCTTGTTGTCGATCAGCGGATCGTTAAATGCATCCACGTGCCCTGAAGCCTTCCAGATGGTAGGGTGCATAAAAATCGCTGAATCAATTCCGACTACATTTTCGTGCAGCAGAACCATGGAGTCCCACCAGTATTTTTTAATGTTGTTTTTCAATTCAACACCATTTTGCCCGTAATCGTAAACTGCTCCCAGCCCATCGTAAATCTCACTCGACTGAAATACAAATCCATACTCTTTACAATGCGCAACGAGTTTCTTAAAAACATCTTCCTGAGCCATAACTATATGATTGATTAATTTATTATTGACGATCCTTGTTCAAGTTTTCGGATAGTACCCTGAATTTGACGCGATATTATTCTATTTCTTCAAAATCAACATACTCGCCTTCGGTATTACGCGTACGAGTCTGTTCACGCCGATTTTTCTCAACGGTAACCTCACCTTCCTGCTTTTGCTGGTAGTGGCGTTGATGTTGAGTTTGACGCGACTGCATGTTATTTACTGCTTTCTTCACCACAATGGGGAAAAGCAAACGCCCGACAAACTTTAATCCGTAGTAAATCACCACGATTATACCGACAGTTTTCAAAAAATTTGTCAGGACAAGTATGACAAATAATAGGTCCATAACTATTCTAAATAAGAGCTGCTAAAATTAGTAATTTATTGGGAAACGACCACGTTAAAAAAATCCCGCACATTTGATTGTACGGGATTGTCAAATAAACGATCAAAACAGATCGGAAGATCTTTCTGTCGGCACTCAAACTCTAATGATGAATTTGGTGTTTCCTTCCTGATGAAATGTTGTTTCAGTTGCTTTCCAGGATTTTAAAAATCTCATCCAGCCGCGGAGTCAGTATTATTTCAGTCCGGCGGTTTTTCTGGCGGGCTTCCGGAGTTTCGGCTTCGTCGATGGGGAAAAATTCACCTCTTCCGGCCGAGGTAATCCGTCTGGGTTCAACAGCCTTGTTTTTCAGCAGAATCCTCGTAACGGCAGTGGCGCGCATCACGCTCAGGTCCCAGTTGTCTTTCACCACCCCGGTACCGCGCATAGGCACATTATCGGTGTGGCCTTCAACCAGCACATTGATATCGGGGTTTTGCCCCAGCACTTCGGCCAGGTTCGAGAGGGCCTGCTGCCCCTTCGGATCAACTTCCCACTGCCCGGTTTTAAACAGCAGCTGTTCATCGAGCGAGACATACACTTTGCCATTTTTCTCCTGAATGGTCAGTCCTTTGTTGTTAAATCCGAGCAGGGCGTCCATCACTTTTTGGCGGAGTTGTTTGACGGCCTCGTCTTTTTGCTGAAGCGCGTCTTCAAGTTCTTTGAGGCGGCGGCTGCGCTGTTCGAGCTCGGCCTGTGCAGATCTCAGGATATCTTCCCGTTTTTGCAGGTCGGTTTGGGTTTGCTGCAGTTTATCCATCAGCCGGGCTATTTCTTGTGAGCTGCCGTCCTTCAGGCTTTTCAACTGGTCCTCCAGGTCAGCAGTGATTTGGCGGAGTTTCTGGTTGTCGGCATTGGAGCTTTCCAGTTTTCGCTTAGCTTCGTCCAGCCTTTGCGAAAGCTCTCCGACATCTTTCAGCAGTTTTTCAGTCCGGCCTTTCAATTCGGTATTCTGGACTTCGAGGGCCTGATTTTTTCCGTTCAGCAACTGGATACTTTTCTCACTGTCGAGGGCAAATTGGTTGTACTTCTTCGACGAGACGCATGAGCTAATCAGGAAAATCATGCAAACAAGTAATATTTTATTCATGGCTTGAGTTTTTAGTCAGGTAAATATAGAACTTTGCAGAATCTTTGGCAAACTCCGGTTTCCGGAGGATGGTTTCCGGAGTCTCGCCCTGAAAAGCATTTGGTTGGGGGAAGAATTTCGGGAACAACCTGACAAATGTTTTTGAACTTTTGAATTTTGACTTTGTACTTTTAACAAGTCATTAGTTGTATATTTGGATGCAAAAATAAATAGTTGATGGTTGAAAATACGGGAAGTTTACTGGATCAGATCAATGATCCTTCCGAATTGAGAAAGCTAAAAGTTGACCAGCTGCCCGAAGTCTGTTCTGAACTGAGGGATTTTATTATTGATGTGGTTTCGACCAATCCGGGGCATTTTGGAGCCAGTCTTGGCGTGGTTGAGTTAACGGTAGCCCTGCACTATGTTTTTAAGACTCCTTACGATTTGTTGGTTTGGGATGTTGGCCATCAGGCATACGGACATAAGATTCTGACCGGAAGGAAAGATGTTTTTCACACCAACCGTAAATACAAAGGGATCAGCGGATTCCCGAAACCATCCGAAAGCATCTACGATACCTTTGGCGTAGGACACTCAAGCACCTCTGTTTCAGCAGCTCTCGGAATGGCCGTGGCTGCCAGACTCAAGCATGAAGATGACCGGAAAATTGTGGCCGTCATCGGTGACGGGGCAATTACCGGCGGGATGGCATTCGAAGGCCTGAACAATGCTGCTGTCAACAAGTCGGATCTGCTCGTCATCCTGAACGACAACAACATGGCCATCGATCCGAATGTAGGCGGACTTAGTAATTACCTGCTCGATATTTCGAAATCAAAAACATACAACCGCCTCAAAAAAGATGTTTGGGAAGGCTTGGGAAAACTAAACGGTTTCGGACCCAAAGCCCGCCGCTTAGTCCAGAAAACGGAGAATGCCATCAAATCGATGCTGCTCAAACAGTCGAACCTCTTTGAAGGACTGGGCTTCCGCTATTTTGGTCCGGTTGACGGGCATGATGTGGTTTACCTGACCGAAGTTCTCGAAAGTCTGAGTGCCATTCCGGGCCCCAAACTGTTACATGTGATCACCAAAAAAGGGAAAGGATTCAAAAAGGCTGAACTTAACCAGACCGAGTATCACGCCCCCGGAAAGTTTGACAAAGTAACCGGAGAACTGCTCGATTGCGAGTGTGCAGTCAATAAGCCTCCGAAATTTCAAAATGTATTTGGCCATACCATTATTGAACTTGCCGAAAAAAATGAGCGTATTGTAGGCATCACTCCGGCGATGCCCACGGGCTGTTCTCTTAACCTGATGATGGAAAAAATGCCGCACCGTACTTTTGATGTCGGAATTGCCGAACAGCATGCCGTAACCTTTTCAGCCGGCCTGGCCATCCAGGGAATGCTTCCGTTTTGCAACATATACTCCACCTTCATGCAGCGCGCTTACGATCAGGTTATCCACGATGTTGCGCTGCAAAATCTGCAGGTCGTCTTCTGCCTTGATCGCGGAGGGTTAGTCGGAGCCGACGGAGCAACTCATCACGGCGTATTCGATCTTGCTTACATGCGTTCCATTCCGAATATGATTGTTTCAGCACCAATGGACGAGCTCGAGTTGCGGAATATGATGTTCACCGCCCAGGAAAAAAACCACGGCCCGTTCTCGATCAGGTATCCCCGTGGTTGCGGATGTGTGGTTGACTGGCAACAGCCGATGCAAGCTATTCCGTTAGGACAAAGCAGACAGCTTTCGGAAGGAACCGATTTAGCTGTTTTAACTATCGGCACAATCGGGATTCAGACTGCCAGGGCAGTCAAAATGCTCCAGAAAGATGGCATCACGGTTGCTCACTTCGATATGCGGTTTGTTAAGCCTATTGATGAAGAGGCACTTCATTCGGTTTTCAGTAAATACAAGCGGGTGGTAACCGTTGAAGATGGCGTTTTACAAGGCGGATTTGGCAGCGCTGTTCTGGAATTTATGACAGACCACCAATATTGCGCTGAAATAAAAAGGATTGGCATTCCCGACAAGTTTGTTGATCAGGGTACAACGGAAGAGCTGTATCGCGACTATGGCCTCGATCAGCAGGGGATTTACAAAACGGTTAAAGCGTTTGCCTGTAAAGAATAAATACCTCGTATACTTTTTCAGGGGGCGGTGCGTTTATCTGGCATAAATTAAAATGATCTGACCTTGGAATTCTATTTTAAGAAACGTCGCTGGAAAATCTTACTGTTACTGCTTGCCGTTGCAATCGGCATCGGTTCATTTCTTTACACCAACTGGCTGGTCAGGAAAATGGCTGTTGAAGAACGTAAAAATGTAGAACTATGGGCAGCTGCTACCCAAAAACTGGCTACTTACGATCTTAATTCAAACCTGGACATTACCTTTCTGGTTGATATCCTGAACCGGAATACAACCATCCCGATCATTATAACCGACAGCCTGGGACAAATCGGCGACAGCCGTAACATTTCATTCTCGCCCGAACACAAAGAAAAAATTCTGCGGCGTGAACTGACCAAAATGAAAGAAGAAAATGACCCGATCATTATCTCCGTTTCCGAAACCGAAACCCAATATCTTTATTATCGTGACTCGGTATTGCTCGAAAATCTGAAGTATTATCCGCTTGTCCAGTTCGCAATTATTATCCTGTTTATTCTGGTTGCTTATCTGGCATTCAACTCTTCACGCAATGCCGAGCAAAACCAGGTTTGGGTTGGGATGTCGAAAGAAACAGCTCATCAGCTTGGCACGCCCATCTCTTCGCTAATGGCTTGGGTTGAATTGCTTAAAATGAAAAATGTGGATGAAAATCTGATTCAGGAATTTGAAAAAGATACCCAACGACTGCAGAAAATAACCGAACGGTTTTCGAAGATTGGATCTGTTCCGGAATTGACCCGAACCGATGTTGGTGAAACAATCCGCTCGACGGTTGAATACCTGAAAACACGTTCATCGGGACGAGTCAGATTTATTCTTGACTTTGATCAGGAAAAGAAATACGAAGCCCCGCTGAATGCCTCGCTATTCAGTTGGGTCATCGAAAACCTCTGTAAAAATGCCATTGACGCAATGAACAATGACGGGACGATACAGGTTTCCTTAACTGAAAAAGGAGGGCAAATAATTATCGAGGTCACCGATACAGGAAAAGGAGTTTCAAAGACTTATTTCAAGACGGTGTTTCAACCCGGGTTTACAACCAAAAGAAGGGGTTGGGGACTAGGACTTTCGCTGGCTAAACGAATTGTCGAGAATTATCATAAAGGAAAGATTTTTCTGAAGCAGTCTGAAATTAACAAAGGGACGACCTTCCGGATCGTATTAAATAAGGTATAACTTATCAACAATTCGCCAGATTTTAATAT
>JAEUSS010000469.1 GCA_016788685.1 Prolixibacteraceae bacterium
AATCAAATAGTCAAGATCTAAGAAAGGGTCGTTAACTGCAACAATTTGAACATCGTTTCTTTCCTGAGCAGCGCGGAAAACCAAGCGTCCGATACGACCGAAACCGTTGATACCGATTTTAATTTTTGACATCGTTTATAAATTTTAAGAGTGTATAAATGAATACTATTTGTTTCGCAGGCCTTTCTGATTTAAAGCCATACAAAATAAATACTTAAAATCAGAAACGTCAAATTTATTTCAGAAGATGCCGCTTTTTTGAGTGAGTTTAATTTTTAGTTAATGTTGAATGCAGGGGGAAAGAATATTTTTAATCACTTTCTCCGCCGTGATTTTGTGAACGTAAATGTTCGGGTTTTGAATGTCATTCATTATTGCACTTCCGGCTCTCTTCTTAAAATAATATATCGAAATAAATCCGGTGTAAATAATTTAATGTAAATTTAGAAGGTGTTTGACATTGTCGGGTCTGATTGAATATCGTCATTTAGTAAATAAACAAATTGCAGGATGCCGTTAGTTTTATCGCGAGTTTGAAACGGTATTGTGTATTTGTTTGTAAATGAGTGTTTTTGGTGTTTGTGTGTAATGTTAAAACCGTTCGCTTTTTTGTTGTTAAATTTTATACTTTTACGCTGGATATTCTTTTGTTCTGAAAATGTTCTGAATCAAATTGTTAGGTTGGGATGTGGAAAAGTCAGATTTAGAATTTCGATCAATCAACTGATGTTAATTAAAAAACAAATTCTATGAGAAAAACATCTACTCGGATTTTTAGTGTTTTTTTGTTAATTGCTGTATTCGTTTTGCAGGGTTTTTCACTTCCGGCGGGTTTTCCGGATCTGGAGTCAGGTGACACGTTTCTCAATCATAAAAAAAACAACGCGTTGGTGCTGATTTCCACCGAGAAGGTGGCTGCTGGTGTTGGTGCGATTCGTCTGAAAGAAGGCTCTGCTACTCTGGGTACTTATCAGGCAACTGATCCAAATGTAACCATCACCGAAAAAGCTGGTGGTGTATGTGAAATTGCCATCAATTTTAGCAGCATCTTGCAGGAAGAGAAAACCTATTTTTTAGAGGCTGATGCCGACTTTGTAAAAGCTGCTGATGACGGACAGCCAAGTTTGGCTAACTCATGGGTGGTGCAGGTTGGCGACTATACCGCGCCGGTTATGGCTGCTGCACCTTTCTCTCCGGATAATGGCGAAACATCAGTTGAGCTATCCCAAAATATAAAAATAACTTTTAACGAGGCCGTAAAGGTTGCGGCTGACGGGGAAGTCTATATCTATGAAGATAACGGAACTGCTTTCGGTGATTTATTTGACATCGTCAAAGGTTCTGCATTGGCCGTGAATGACAAGGAACTTACAATTAATCCGACCAGGGATTTTACCAAAGGGCTAACCAAATATTACGTTGTAATTCCCAACGGAGCCGTTGTTGATGCAGCTGATGTTTTTGGTAATGACAATAAGAATAAGTTTGCCGGGTGGCTAAATCATACAACCTGGGTGTTTACGACCCGCGATATTACCGCTCCGGCCGTTAAGCGGATTATACAGGATAATGTAACCAAAGATGCTTTTGACGTGCTGGTCCAATTGGATAAAGCCGGTAAGGTGTATGTTTTGGCGGTAGCCAAAGATGCCGCGGCTCCGGTTCTTGCTGACTTTGTTTCCGGAAAAGGAATGAAATCTGCCGATGTGCCGGCCGCATCAACAGATGTGCGGCTTAGTTTGTCGCAATTTTATGATGGGACAACGGCTGCTGCGATGCAGGAAGAAAGTCCGTACGATGTGTACGTTTATGTTGAAAATGCGGAAACAGTTGCTCCGAATCAAAGTGCGGTTGCCAGGAAATTGACAGTGACTACTGCTGATGCAACAAATCCAGCGGTGGTAACTCCTTTTTACTTTCCGGCAAACGGGGCGACAGATCTGGTGTTTAATTCGACCGATTCGTTAAAGATATATTTGTCGGAACCCGTAAGGGCAGGCTCAGGAGCAGTCAGTATTTATACTTGGGATAATTCATTGAATCATACCTTGCTGGTGTCTGTTCCGGTTTCAGCATGTAAGATTGTCAACCATACCGGAGCGAAATATCTGGCCATTCCGGTTGACCAATCGCTTTGGGCCAGCTCGGCCATATATTTTGTCAATTATGATGAAGGCATTGTAACTGATGGTTATGGCAATCCATTGGCAGGCGTTACTACTTCCGGAGAATGGAAGTTTGCCGTTAAAGATTTTCAGGCTCCTGCATACACCACTAATCCTGTTGACGGTGCAATAGGGGTTAGTCAGTCGGCTCCGCAGATTACGATTTCTTTTAACGAGACTTTATATTCCGATGCCGCAGGTACGGTGATGGTTATCGGTGATCTTGCTTCTCCGCTGATTTCGTTAAAAAAGGGTTCTGCCGCGGTAGCCTATACCGTCGATTCGTTTGACGGAAAAGTGATGAAGTTATCAATTGATGCGGCGGCCGTTACAAGCAGCGCTGTTTTTGAACTTTCAATTGATACCAGAAAATTCTTTGACCTGAAAGGAAATAATGGAACAACGGTAGATAAAATTGAGTTTGCAATCCGGGATTTTGATGCGCCGGTTATTACCATTGAACCACTTACTC
>JAEUSS010000182.1 GCA_016788685.1 Prolixibacteraceae bacterium
AGCCATAACTCTATTTTTTTTTAGGTTTTATACGCAGCAAATGTACAAAGTTTGGTAAAAAATAAAAAAATTACCCGACTAATTTCAGTCATATTGAGAACAATTAGTGACGTATCCGGCTAAAGGCACTCGAAACAAAACATTTACAGCCTTTTTCATTCTGATAACCGATTCTCATTATAATACTTGCAGATATCTGCCAGCCCGCATTTCCGGCATTGCGGAGAACGCGCCGTACAAACGTAACGACCATGCAAAATAAGCCAGTGATGAGCCAAAGGCAGCAATTCTTCGGGAAAATACTCAACCAGCTGTTTTTCAGTCTCCAGTGGTGTTTTGGCGTTAACAGTTAATCCGATGCGGGCAGCAACCCTGAAAACATGCGTATCAACGGCCATGGCCGGCTTGTTAAAAACCACCGAGGTAATTACATTGGCTGTTTTGCGGCCAACTCCGGGCAATTTCTGCAAATCGCTGATATCATCCGGCACCTCGCCGGCAAAATCACTGACCAACATCCGCGCCATTCCGACCAAATGTTTAGCCTTATTATTCGGATACGAACACGACCGGATGTAATCAAAAACCTCGGCCGGATCGCTTTCAGCAAGTTTTTCCGGAGTGGGAAACCGCTTTAACAAATCGGGTGTAATCTGGTTAACACGCTTGTCGGTACATTGAGCCGACAAAATAACGGCAACCAACAATCCGTAAGGACTTTCGTATTCCAATTCTGTTTCGGCAACAGGCATTTCCTTCTGAAAATAGGCGATTACCCGCTCAAAAAGTTCTTTCTTTTCCATCGTCATTTATACTTTCACGCCTTCAAACTTAAGCAAAAACAAACATCCGGCCATTGAACGATCGGACAATTCGGAAAAAACGCCAGCTTTTCGTGAACAGGAAAATCATCCGGCAGATCAGTTTAACTCTCTTCAGGCTTTCGGCACCGGCCTGTTTTGGTTGGCTTAAAATGTTATTTTTGCAGAAAAAAATATGACTCCGTTTTTACAGGCTGAAAATTTATCGAAGCGCTTTGGCGACCAACTGCTATTCGAGAATATTTCATTTACCATATTCGAACACCAAAAAGTTGCACTTATTGCCCGAAACGGCACCGGAAAAACCACTTTAATGGAAATTCTGGCCGGAAATGATACTCCGGAATCGGGAGTGATTACCAAAACCGGCGATATCCGGATTGGCTACCTGAAACAAATTCCGGATCTGGACGAAAATCAAACAGTCTTCGAAGCGGTCTTCCAGTCGGGCGACGCGGTAGTAGAAACCATCCGCAATTTTGAAGACGCCCTCCTCCACAACCGGAAAGACGATATTGCCAAATATACCGAACTGATGGACCGCCATCACGCGTGGGACTACGAAGTGAAAGTGAAACAGATACTCAGCCAGTTAAAAATCGTCAATTACGACCAACCGATTTCAGAACTTTCAGGAGGACAAAAGAAGCGCGTGGCCATGGCTAACGTGCTGATCAACGAACCGGACCTGCTGATGCTCGATGAGCCGACCAACCACCTTGACCTGGAAATGATTGAATGGCTGGAAAACTACCTCGAAAAGACCAAGATTACGCTGTTTATGGTTACGCACGACCGTTATTTTCTGGATCGGGTGTGCAACGAAATCCTGGAAATGGAGGGCAATACCATTTACCGCCACCGCGGAAATTATTCCTACTTTCTGGAAAAACGGCAGGAACGCATGGAATCGACCGCAGCGGGCGTTGAGAAAGCCAAAAACCTGCTGCGCACCGAGCTGGAATGGTCGAGACGGATGCCGCAAGCCCGGGGACACAAATCGAAGTACCGGATGGAGCGGGTGGACGACCTGATTGTGAAGGCATCGCAAAACCTGAATGAGAACAACATTGAGCTGAGCATGAACTCGTCGCGGATCGGGAATAAAATCCTGGACCTGGAACACATCAGCAAATCGTACGGCGACTTGTGCCTGATTAAAGATTTTACTTATAAATTTCAACGAAGCGAGAAGGTCGGAATCGTGGGTAAAAACGGTACGGGGAAATCGACTTTCCTGAACATTATTACCGAGAACCTCCGCCCCGACACCGGAACCATCGAGGTGGGGCAAACCATCCGCTTTGGATATTACCAACAGGCCGGAATCAATTTTAATCCGGGTGACAAGGTGATTGATGTGGTCCAGAAAATTGCCGAAGTGATTAACTTCGACGACGGACGAAAGCTTACCGCTTCACAGCTGCTGACCACCTTCCTGTTCCCTCCGGATACGCAGTATGCTTTTGTCGAAAAGCTTTCAGGAGGAGAAAAACGCCGCCTGTACCTGTGCACGATCCTGATGACCAACCCGAACTTCCTGATCCTGGACGAACCAACCAACGACCTGGACATTATGACCTTGTCGGTGCTCGAAGATTACCTGCGCGTTTTCCAGGGCTGCGTGATCATTGTGTCGCACGACCGCTATTTCATGGATAAGATTGTGGACCACCTGTTTGTTTTTAACGGCGACGGAACCATTAAGGATTTCCCAGGAAGTTATACCATCTGGCGAAACAAACAACTGGAAGAGGAAGAGGCGGAGAAAAAGCTGAAAAAACCGGAGCCTAAAGCGCAACCCAAACCGGTGAAAGAAAAAGAACGGAAGCTGACTTTCAACGAAAAGAAGGAACTTGAACAGCTTGAAAAAGATATTGCTTCGCTCGAAGCTGAAAAGACCCAAATCGGCGAAGAACTGAATTCGGGAACGTTAACTAACAACGAGTTGCACGATAAATCGAACCGGTTCGGCGAGATTACCGAGCTGCTCG